>CAISOH010000385.1 GCA_903887005.1 uncultured Bacteroidota bacterium
CTACGTTTAAATTGTTTCATGTGGAACAATTGCTTGATTTACAGTAACAAATATAATACAATAAATAAAAATAAATTGTTAAATTTATATTAAATATTACTAACTTTAGTTTTTAGAGGTGCCCTTAATGAAGTGGCAGGCGTTTTGGTTACAATACTTCTTATAACATCATTAGTGGATAACTCTCCTATTGAGTATTTGTGGCCGCTATTGTCAAAAACAGTGTCGAATATGCCAAATGGTGTAAAGTGCCCGAATGAAAGGAGTTCAGGCATTTGAGTGTTTTGAGCTAGTAAACGATTAAACAACAGTGTAAATAACAGACTCGCTATAAAACATAAAGATTTTATCAAGGATCGGGTGCTATTGTTCATCGGAAGGAAGATTGTAACTACACAATATTGTGTTAGCTATAATATAATAGCAATTTCTATGCCAAATTATTAATAATATCGACATTTCATAGTGCTTAATTAAAAAAGTTGAAAAAAATCTACTCAAACTTCTCCAATCATCCCTAAAAGTTTCTGTTTTGATAGCAAGTCATTTATTTAAAGGTTTGAAAGTTGTCCAGTCTCCCCGACTTGGAACAAATAGGAACAATTTGGGTCAACCCGGGTTTGTATTGCCTGTTTGTTCCCATTTTTGCATTTAAAAATATTTTTTTTTTTTTTTTGTATTATGCCTGAAATAAGTAGATTCTTGGGGATAATCATACAAATGTTTTACAATTAGCATAATCCACCCCCAGTTGTTCGTAGTCTTCATCAATAAAAAAATGTCGTTGACCTTAGTCTCCTGACTACGGTCGAATGTTTACAAATCTCCTGATTGGCATATTTGTAAATAATAATAAAAATCCTTTTGATTCCAAAAATTCCAGTTCAGATAAACTATTTTCCCCTTCGTCCGCCATAGCTTTTTTCAACTGCCATAGCATCAGCGAAAGCATGTAGCGAAGGTGGAACTTTTTTCCCACACAATTTTGTAATGCTGCAACCCGCGCCCATCCTGTGTTTCATTCAAATTTGCACATCGAAAATGTGGGTATTTTGCAAACTTTCGTATTGTTTTCTATTTTACCTTTGTGTTAAAAACATAAAATTGCAGGTTCGCTATCCTTATATGTCAATCTGCTGAAATATAGTTCACAGGTGTCCCACACCTTTTTTCCGGTGTGGGACACCTACCGCACTAAAACCGGAAAAAACCGGAAATAATCGGAAAGCAAATATTCGATACATTATAAAAAACACGCGTGATAAAAGTGTTACATTTTCGTTACATTTTTGATACCTTTTTTGAAAAATTAAATTGATTATCAATTGGTTATAAAAATATAAAAAATTGTAAAAAGCGTTACATTTTGCATTAATTACATACTTCTATATACCTTTCAAAAGCAGAAAATAAAGAAGAAAAAACCGGAAATAATCGGAAATAAACCGGAAATACGAAAGGGCATAACAGACTCGAAATTATACCCACTTTTTAGACCATATCTAACATCACAGCAAACTTCAAAATATGGACATCACAATAGAATTAAGCCTTGAATCACCGGATGGCATCATAGATTGCCGGCTGGAGCCTCAAAGAAATGATGGAACGCTTTTCTACAACGCTACTATCCTTTACCCACATATAGTGAATGGATATAGCAGGTCAGAAATCTATTGCCATGATATTCGATTTGAACCGGAAACCGGAAGCTATCATTTTGAAACAGGTGAAGACGGAATACACCCAAAGATCAGAAAATTAGAAGCGCAAATTTCCGATGCCATAATCAGCCAAAATAAGAAACCCGCCCTGTAAGATTACTTAGCAACGTCAATCCTCACTTTTTTATTCTTGATCTTTTCGTTTTTTATCAGTTGCAAAGCCTCGCCCACTTTTGATTTCCGGATGGCTACGAAAGAGAAAAAGTCTTTTACTTCTATCAATCCGATGTCGTCTTTTTTTAGCTCCCCTTTATTGGATAAAAAACCAACGATGTCAATTTTGTTCACCTTGTCTTTTTTACCTGCGGCGATAAATAGTGTGGTCCATTTTGGTTTTTCCGGTAAAGTAGCTGTTTCTGGAAGTTGTATTGGCTCCACAATGTCCTTATCAATGTAGGCAGGCAATTTTTCTTCGGCTGATAAAATGAGTATAGCAGTTCCGGTAGCGTCCATTCTTGCCGTCCTTCCGTTGCGATGGATGAATGCCTCCTGTGTAAGCGGCAAATGATAATGAATAATGTACCTGATATCGGCTATGTCCAGCCCTCGGGATGCAAGATCGGTGGTTACTAAAACATTGACAGTTCCGTTTCTGAACTTGCATAAGGCGCTGTCTCGTTGCTGCTGTTCCAGTGCGCCATGATAAAATTCATTGATAATACCCTTTTGAGATAACAATGAGCTGGTGCGCTCAACGGCTTCCCGGTGATTACAAAATACAATTGTTGACCGGTTGCCCAAAGAACAGATCAGCCGGAAGAGTGTATCTGATTTATCTTTTTCATCAGCCAGTACCGTTTTAATGGTTAGCCCTGCAGCAGGATCATTTTTACCCGTTAAAAAATCAAGTTTGGCCGGATTATGTAAAGTAATAAATGCAGGTATTTCCAACGCTTCGGTAGCGGATGTCAGCATTCTTTTTTTCAGCGAAGGCAATGAACTGATGATAAATGCCATTTCTTCTTGGAAGCCGAGTTCCAGTGATTTATCAAATTCATCCAGAACCAGTGTTTCGATAGAAGGTAATGTAATACTGCCCCTGCGGATATGATCACACAATCTTCCGGGAGTGCCTACTAAAACGGCAGGTGGCTGCACAAGGTTGTTTTCCTCCGTTTCCCTTAAATGACCGCCATAGCAGCTGGTGATCTTCAGGCCAGTTCCCATTAATCTGAATACACCTTCTATCTGCTGGGCCAGTTCCCTTGATGGAACTATGATAAGCGCCTGCGTCAGTTTATTATCGAAATCAATTGATTCCAATATGGGCAATAAAAATGCAAGGGTTTTCCCTGAACCTGTGGCGGAGAGTAAAACCACATCTTTGTGCTTTTTGTTTGCTTCAATGGCGGCAAGCTGCATATCATTGAGCTCATCAATATTTAAATTGGCAAGAATATTTTTTATTGAATATTTTTTGTTTTGCATCTGAGATTGTACTGTTTAATTATTTTTCTTTTAAAAATAACTTTGCCAAAGGTACGATAACCTTGTCTGCTTATCTCAATAGGGATATAGTAAGCCTGTAAAGTTGATAAAATCGGATTTCTGGTTGTCTTAAATTTTGGCGCTAATAAAAATTGGAATAAATTGCACGTTTAGCAGGCTTACCTCCCCAATTATTCAAATATATTATCGTCCATGATTAAAAAGTTTTTATTTTATTCGTTAGGAACTAAAAATTATTTAAGATTACTTCATGTAGGTTTTCACCTTGCTTATGCGGCAAATACTTTAAAAAATAATTCCGTTTACAAGTATCATTATTTTGATAAAAATATTATTCAGAATGGGGATGTTATTATAGATATTGGCGCCAATCTTGGCTATTATACAAAGCTTTTTGCAAAATGGACAGGTGAATCAGGACATGTTTATGCTATAGAGCCGGTTGCCATTTACTTTGATACTATAAAATGGGGTTTAAAAAATTTCAAAAATGTTACTTTATACAATAATGCATTAGGGGAAGAAGAAAAAGAAGTTACTCTGACAACTCCGGGAAATTTAGGATACCTGAGAACCGGTCTGACCCATATAGCCGATCAAAAAGATGCGAAAGATGTAAACGAATATACTTTCAAAGCGCAAATGAAAAAGGGCAGCAAATTATTTGAACCTCTGAAAAAGCTGGATTTCATTAAGTGTGACATAGAGGGCTATGAAGAGTTTGTATTGCCGGAACTCAGGGACCTGCTTATCAAGTATAAACCAATTATCCAGGTGGAAACATTTGGCGACCAGAAACCTAAAGTTGAAACTTTTCTTACCTCAATTGGCTATAAAATATACGATATTGAAAACGGGATTTTGAAATCAAGGGATGAACTTAAGACTGCACAATATGGCGACCTGTATTTCATACATAAAGACAATAATTCCGTCATAGAGCGCCTGAAAAAAATGAAACTGGCATAGTTCAGTTCTTTAATCGGACATCAAAAGAAAAATCTGAAATATCTGTGATCTTTACTTTTTTCATGTCCGGGTGAAGCGGGTTGATAAGGAAATTGAATTCCTGGGGGATGACAACGGAAGGGATTTTGATGGCCGCGTATTTTGCATCTTTTAAAAGTTTGGTTCCAAAGTCACGGGTTTCATTCGGAACAACCGGACTTCTCCAGTTTGCCGGCAAATCAGTTATGCATAATGTAAGATAATTGCCGGGTATATCATAAGTAATAACTGAAAGATCGTCTGGAATATCATTAAGCCGGGTATTTACGGCATATTCAAGCATAGCCAGCGCCCTGCTTTCAGCGGCAAACAAACAATTGTAACCTTTATGGTTCCATCTGGAGCCAAATAATTTTGACCCTTGACCAGACAAGTCATTAGCATATTTTGACAAAGTAATTCTATATCCGAACATACTAAGATATTATACCCCACGAAATACGTCCAATAATATTTTTTACTTCCTCCATTCCATAATTTGTATTCAATAATTCCACCGGTGCTTTACCACCCGCACTGCGGATAGGGTTAGCAATCCAATGCTTAAAACGCTCTTTGTCTCCAAATACCTCGCATCCAAAAACATATATTTCGGCAAGCAGCAGCAACCGCTCACTCACTACTGCATTAAATTTTTCCTTTCCTTTCTTATTATGCAGCGTTGCTTTTGTGACACCCAGAATACGGGATAATACCTCATAATCAAGCCCGGTCTCTTTTTTCACTTTTTCAAATTCTGCTTTAGATATACCAGCTTCAATAACCGATATTTTTTTATTGACATCCCATTTTTCAATATTACCCATAATGTCCCGCACCAAAGACTTTCTTTCCTTTTCGGTTACAATGGGCTTCACTCTTTTTTTTACTAATGGTTTCTTTTTTGCAACTTGCATGACAGTATAATTTTATACTAAGGTAGGTATAAAAATTGATTCCTGAAAATTATGCCAAAAAAACGGCTGGAACCCAGCCGTTTAGTATAGTTACTCCCCTTTAGGGGCAAGGGTTTTAAATATCAATCTTGGCATACTTTGCATGAGATTCAATGAACTCCCGGCGGGGTGGAACCTCATCGCCCATAAGCATAGAGAATATCTCATTGGCATAAGTATCGCTTTCTATGGTTACACTTTTCAGCGTACGGGTATCGGGGTTCATGGTAGTATCCCAAAGTTGTTCCGCATTCATTTCACCAAGACCTTTATAGCGTTGTATGCCTACCGCATCTTCTTTACCATTAGCTAACTTAGCTACTGCAGCCAGGCGGTCTTCTTCCGTCCAGGCATATAGCTGTTCCTTCCCTCTCTTTACAAGGTAAAGAGGCGGTTGCGCGAGATATACATAGCCCTGCAAAACAAGCTCTTTCATATACCGGTAGAAGAAAGTAAGTATGAGTGTGGCGATATGAGATCCATCCACATCGGCATCTGTCATGATGATGATCTTGTGGTAACGAAGCTTGGTAAGGTTCAGCGCTTTTGGATCATCGGGAGTGCCTACGCTTACACCGAGGGCGGTAAACATGTTCTTTATTTCCTCGTTCTCGTATATCTTGTATTCCTGCGCTTTCTCCACGTTGAGTATTTTACCCCGCAACGGCAATATGGCCTGGTAGCTCCGGTCACGGCCCTGCTTGGCGGTACCACCTGCCGAATCCCCTTCCACAAGGTATAGCTCACATTTAAAGGGGTCTCTTTCAGAGCAGTCGGCAAGCTTGCCCGGCATACCGCCACCTGTGAGCACACTTTTACGCTGTACCATTTCTCGCGCCTTGCGTGCAGCTGCACGCGCCTGCGCGGCGAGGATCACCTTATCAATGATCATCTTGGCGTCCTTCGGATGCTCTTCGAGGAAGGCTTCGAGTACACGGCTCACGCATACGTCCACCACGCCCATTACATCGTTGTTGCCCAGCTTGGTTTTGGTCTGGCCTTCAAACTGTGGTTCGGGTACTTTTACGGAAATAATAGCGCTAAGCCCTTCACGGAAGTCATCGCCGGTTATCTCCACTTTAGCCCGTTCAAACAGCTTGTTTTTATCGCCATAAGATTTGAATACGCGGGTAATAGCGCGGCGGAAACCGGCTACGTGCGTACCTCCTTCAATGGTGTTGATATTATTTACGTAAGAGAATATATGCTCGTTGTAAGAAGTATTGTAAGAAAGGGCCACATCAACGGCTACATTAGACTCCTTGTCGTGCGCTTCTACAAAAATAGGCTGTGACAATAACGGATCGCGTTTGGCTTTTTCATCCAGCATCTGAACGAATTCCACTATACCGCCTTCGCTGTAATAAGTTTCAGTAGGCATCTGGCCTTCTTCAGTCATTTCACGGGCGTCAATCATTATTATCCGAACACCCTTGTTCAGGTAACTGAGTTCGCGCAGGCGGCCTGCAAGTATCTCGCGGTTGTAAATGAGGTCTTTGAAGATAGTGCCATCCGGGTGGAAGTGTACGAGTGTACCTGTATGATTAGAATCTACACCTGTTTCACGTACCGGGTACATGGGTATTCCTTTTTCATACTCCTGTTCAAATGTTTTTCCTTCGCGTGCAACGGTTACATGCAGGTGTGCACTCAATGCGTTAACGCAACTTACACCCACACCGTGCAATCCTCCGGATACCTTGTAGCTGTCCTTGTCGAACTTGCCGCCGGCATGCAGTACGGTCATTACCACTTCAAGTGCAGATCGGCCTTCTTTAGCATTTATGCCTGTTGGTATGCCGCGGCCATCATCCTGTACGCTGATGGAGTTATCAATATGGATTGTTACGGTAATGTTCTTACAATAACCCGCAAGCGATTCATCAATAGAGTTATCTACCACTTCATACACCAGGTGGTGCAGTCCTCTCACCCCAATATCTCCGATATACATAGCAGGGCGCTTACGCACTGCTTCAAGTCCTTCTAATACCTGTATGCTATCCGCGCCATATTCGGCGGGCATTTGCAAGACTTCATTTTCAGTATCCATATTATTCACTAACCTGACTATTTATTTTTTTGTTTGGACTGGTTAAAAAATCCGTATTGAGATGTATTATAGAATTCAACTATTGTATAGATTTTCTAATGCTACAAAGATAACTAAAATATAGCTTTAAAACAACAAAAAAAATGTTTATTAATTGCTCCAAAAGCCTTGAAAAATACACAATTGTGGATAACTTCCTGACTGCTAAACCACGTTCCGCTAAAAACCAAAACCAAAGCCCAGCTCGCCAAATTCTGCTACAGTTAAATCTGTTTTTACAAAAGCTGATATAAAAAATTCTTTTATCGGACCATTTTCTTTTAAGACAAAATAGTAGTTACCTCCTATCTTTTCATAAACAGGATCGAGTTTTATATATGCTTGCTTCAGGTAAACTCCCGCCTGCAGCACCACGCCAACCCTGCCTATCAGAAATTCATTGCCTGCAAAAAGGGCGCTTTTGTATGAATTCTGCGCCTCATGGCCCGGAACTAATTCGTTATTACGTAACCAGGCATAAATATTATCATGGTAAGAATAATCTATGCCACCGAAAAACTTATTCTTACTAAGCCAGCGCCTGCTTACATAGCCTGAAGCTATATAGACCGGGTACAGAGGCCCACCCGGAGTGTAACTGGAAATCAGAGACATACCAAGCCGTACTTGTACCAGCCACCTGTTTTTAAGAGGATCCGATAAGCATGCAATGGGTGCGGGCTTTGATGTAACCGGAGAATAACGAACGCCGATATGAGTGCCTATCATGTTTATTCCAAGGTTAGGTTTGTGGTAAGAACCATCTGAAATATGGGTTATGTTGGCACCCAACTGCATATCCCAATGCTGGTTTATATGATAACGCAGGTCGGTCATGAACATTACGAAATCGTTTATATGGCTGCCTATGGCTATATTTATGGTATCCACAGGAGCTACCCGGCGGAAGGTTTTTGTAACATACCCTATTCCATCGCCCATGCGCACTGTCCATTCAAGATTTTTGCGGGTAATCAATGGTACGATGAGGTTAGGATACATTCCAAAACATCTGCCATATATAGAGTCAATCCCATAATTAATATAGCAAAGTCCGAGACCTATTGTCGGGTATCTGCGGCACTTTTCCCATGCTTTTTTCCCATATGTACGCTGTACCAGATTAATATCGAGGCCGGTTGTCAGGGAAGGAATTGGCAAAGTAAATTTGGTTTCATGTTTATATACTTTACCTGCAATAACGTTAGGTTCTACCCCAAAACCAGACCATGGCTGTCCCAAAACTCCAAAGGGAATTAGCCATAATATGATAATAAATAAAGAATATTTTAGAAAATGAAACATACCTAAAACCCCTGACCCCCTTTAGGGGAACCATCTATCAGGCTTCAGGCCTTTGGTTCCACTGAGGGAATTTATTTAATCAAATTTATTAAGTATTTTTTTGAACGCATGCTTAATCTTTCCTGATGGGTGATTTTGGTTATGCCGTTAAAGCAATTCAGAGACTTTTCTTCAAATAATATTGCTAAATAGAATCGCACAGTTAAATGGCCTGGAAACAGCTATATTCCTGGTTCCCCTAAAGGGCAATGTCATTGACTTAAGGATTTTATACTGGCTTTTGAGTCATGTAGTATTTCTTTTTTGCCTTATGTTTTCGTTTAAATTTTCTGCCCTTCCGTATAGGTTCGGTTATTTTTGACACCCTTGTAATCAA
>CAISOH010000386.1 GCA_903887005.1 uncultured Bacteroidota bacterium
CACCTTTTCGGTGTGGAACACCTACGCTAAATATGGTAACTTATTGATTGCCAAATTAATAATCGCCGAACTGTTAATATAACCTGAGCTCGATGATAAATATCAGTTATTAGGCCGTTCTATATTTTGATGGCTATTATGATACTTGCTGAGGTCTTGGGGGTGTTCCACACCTTTTCGGTATGGAACACCACGCTAAATATAGTTAACTTATTGATTGCCACATCAATAATCGTCGAACTGTTAATATAACCCGAGAGCGATGATAAATATCAGTTATTAGGCCATTTCTATATTTTGGTGGTTATTATGATACTTGTTGAGGTCTTGTAGGTGTCCCACACCTTTTCGGTGTGGGACACCTACGCTAAATACTTATTGATTGCTAAATAAGGTAATCATCGAATTCACATTGATATAATGCAAAAATACCCATAGGTGTCTAACCAACTGTGGGTATTTCAAAAAAACGCTGATGCGATTTCCTTATACAGTTTCAGCAGAAACCGGTTCTTCAGAAAGCTCAAAATATTTATTATGATCGTTCCTTATACGCCAGTATTTTCTTTTAGCCTTTAAGGTAGCCCCTTTAAAACCATTGGCGTATTCATTAAATTCCTTTTCTATTACATCATGAGTAAATGGCTTTCCCATTAAAGATTGTATAGCAGGTGCGGTATCGCGGCTTTCCCGGTTTTCGTTTTCTATATGCGCAGCCTGTGAGTTCTTTTTGAAACCCAAAAACCGTATAGGCGCAAAATGGTTTTGTCCGTTCACTTTATATATCAGCATAGACCTGCCTTTTTTTATCAGGTCCTGCGCAAACTGCTTTTCCTCTTCGACCTCTGAATTCAGATAACGCTCTATCGTTTTAATATTCTCTATTACCTGGTCGGTATTTTCTACAAAATGTAACATATTATTTTATTTTATCGTTAATTATTTATTTTTATCCGGGAATGGATGTACTGATGACCTTTGAGCCCAAAAAAATACAATCTCAAACAGCATTTCTACCGGCTGGGCATTTATCAGATCTGAACTTTAACTAAATAATTCCTCTGCTCAGTTTATTGAGCAAAGTCACATAGGCAGCCTTGGCTCCTGCAGGCAACTCGGCTATCACTTCAGGCTCAATATGTGGATACGACTTTGTGTCAGACCATTCTATTTTACCATTCCACTTTTTTTGAAGTTCGGGAGAGGTTTGTTTCATTATTCTTCCAAAATAAGAGTTGAACTTGCTCTTTAGTTCCGGTGTTATTGTCATAGATAGATTTAAATCATGCTGAAAAAAAGACAAAAAATTGCTGATAAAAAAACCTTCTCTATATACAAAAAAGGAGATAAATTAACTCAACAAAAATTGGTTAAGGTGTAAGGTAGCCTTTTTCCTTCACATATGGGCCATTTACCTGAATACAATATACTTATTCTGATGATAATTAACATAATTAGTATTATTTGGAAGGCAGAAAACAGCATTTACATATATAAAAATAAAACTCTATTTTAATTTTTTCGCTGGGTTTTGCCTGGTATCAAAAAAGGTCATCAATTCTACTTTGTTTCGTTTCTTTCGGTAAAGTAATAAGTTATGTTTAGTTATTATCGCCTCATGAACATTTTCCTTACCTGATTTTCTATATAAAGAAGGGTTAGTACTTATCATATCAAGAACTATTTTAGTGCGGGCAATGAAGCTGGCAATTTCCTTGTCTGACCAATTCAATCTCAGCCATTCGATAATCTCATTATATCGTTTTGCAGCTTTAGGCAACCAAACTATTTCGTAAGCCATTTTTCATATCTTTTCATCACTTCATCAGTTGTAAAACCTTCTCCTTTTTCAGATTCCAGTTTTGCTTCTGCCACATCGGCTTTTACATGTTCCGGTAATTTATCCCAAAAATCTTCTTCCTGGTCAATTTCAAGGATAGCCCGTACCATTCTTAAGGATTTATCATCCGCTTTATCTATATACTTTTTTACTTCTTTTCGCAATGCCTGAGTTGCCGTCATAAATCAACTGTTTATACAAATTTACTGAAATTTTACATTTTGAAGTTATTTTGATAACGGGACATGAAAAATCCTGAGATAATTATACTATAATCGGGGTAGATTAATGTATATATCTATTGAGGGCTTTGCGGTCTTGACTTTTATATAATTTACTAACAATCAAATAATTATACTTTGCGTCTTTGCGCCTTTGCGAGAGATGTTTATTGCACCTGTTTTACCCCGTGAGAAGTATGACAATTATTGTGTTTGAGTGAAAGTCACGGATAGCACACACTTTTGATTTTTGAATTTTAACTTTTGAATTTATACTCCGGCATTATTATTGTATTAGCGTAGAGGTCATTACATTTGATACTTAATTTAAGGAAAATGCAGTTATCCTTACAGGGAATAGTACCGGTACCATTGCGCGAAAAAATAAGTACTTACCAGTCGGGTATTTGGAAAAGCCCGGTGGTTTTGAATAAAGGTGAATACATTTCTATACAGGCGCCATCAGGTACCGGCAAGACAACGCTAATACACATACTCTACGGCCTCAGGAAAGATTATGAAGGGGAAGTGATATGGGGGACTCATACCCTTAATGCAACAGACAATGAAGCATTAGCCAGGCTGCGCACTAAAAATATCAGCGTTATATTCCAGGATATGCGCCTGTTCCCGGAACTTACGGCATGGGAGAATATCGAGATAAAACTGAAACTTACCAATACCGTAACAGCGCACCAGGCCACGGAATGGCTGGAAAGGCTGGGGCTTAAGGATAAGAAAAACGCTATGGGCAACACATTATCTTATGGAGAGCAACAGCGTATAGCAATTATCAGGGCGCTGCTGCAACCCTTTGAATGGCTGCTGATGGATGAGCCTTTCAGCCACCTCGACCTTGCCAATATTGAAAAAGCAATAGCCCTTATTGGTGAAGTGGTAAAGACGCATAATGCAGGAATGATACTCGCAGACCTTGATGAAAACAACTATTTTCCATACACCCAAAAGATACTGCTGTGAGTGATAATGTTCAGAAAAATATACTAAAGAAACTGCTGCTTCGTACCCAAAACCGTTCGAGGCTTTGGGCTGCTCTGATGGCGCTGTGCATCGGCACTACCCTGCTGCTGTTATCTGTCATGATTTGGTGGAATTTCCGGGAATTGCTTTTTGGAAAAAACCAGAACGACACACTTGGAAGTACCTACCTTATTATTGGGAAAAAAGTTACAGAACAAAATATGGGTGTGGCCAATGCAACTGTTTTCACACACCAGGATATAGATGATCTTAAACATGCGCCGCAGGTAGAAGACTTAGGGATTATCTCCTCTAACCATTTCCCTGTTTATGCCATGATGGGAGGCAAGCTGGCATTCGCTACCGACCTGGCTTTAGAAAGCGTACCGGATAAATTCATTGATAAAATGCCTGCTGACTGGAAATGGGAACCCGGCAGCAAAAATCTGCCAATTATTATCTCTTCACAGTTCCTGGATATTTACAATTATGTTTTCGCACCCAGCCAGGGACTCCCGCAACTGTCTGAAGGCTCGGTTAAATCTATAGTACTCAATTTCAAAGCGGGAAGCGGAGACCAGAGCGAAATGTTCCTCGCCCATGTAGTTGGTTTTTCCGACCGCATAGGCTCCGTATTGGCGCCACAGTCATTCATAGACTACGGAAATAAAAAATGGAGTAAACCAGGCATACCGGAAGCGCCATCACAAATTATCCTGAAAACCAAAGACCCTTCAGATACAAAATTTGCCGGCTACCTGCAAAAACATGATTACAACACAAATCCTGAGAACCTGCGCTGGAGCAGGATACGCGCGATTGTAGAAGTAGTAACAAGCGCTACAGGCATTCTTGCCTTATTCCTGATGGGAATAGGGACATTAGTATTTATCCTGTTCATAGAACTTACTATAGCCCGCGCGCAAAACTCATTGACCTTATTATTGCAGATTGGTTACAGCCCGCATTATCTAAGCCGCTTCATGATAAACCGTTTCCTCCCTATGGTGTTGGCTACGGTAATTATTTCCATGGTTATTACTGTTATTGGCCAGGCGGTAGCCTCCGCGGCGGTAGTTTCCCAGGGACTTATATTGCCTGCAATACCCGGCTGGCCGGTATGGGCAGCATTGATAATAAGTACTGCAATATTGGTGACTCTTGTATCAAAGTCTGTCAGCGGAGCGATAAAAAAACAATGAAAGAATCTATCCTTCTGCAATGTTTTTTTACAATAGATTGTATATAGGATGCATTATCAGATGACTGATTTCAGGCTTCTGTTGATGTACAGGACGTTAATTACGAGTCCAAAAACGACAATCCATTGTTGGTATTTATCAATGCCGCTGCCAAAGAAAAATTCTCTTATACAACCCCAGGCGTTCAATTGCTGATAGCCATCATAGTATTGCCTGTTGTTAATTAAAAACGATATGCCTACCGTATAAAATAAAATGATGAAAATGATATTGAAAATGTGAAATACTGTCCTGTCTTCATCTCCGGGCCAGAAGTATTGTTTTATGGAAATCAAACAAGTAATGGCAAGAGCAAAGTTTATGTAATCAAAAAGATGGGTAAAAAAACTTACACCTCTGAGTCTGTCAGCAGCCAGGCAGTATATCGGGAAAGTAATCACTGCCAGGAAAAATGAAAATCTTTTTATATTTCTTTCCATCAAAAGGCGAAAATAATCAATTATTTCATTTTATTATAACATTCACATTGCAATAACATAATTGCTGATAATATAATAATTTTCTCAAAGTTGCATTAATTCAAACCACCTTCCCACTTGGATACTACTGCCGTAGCAATGCTGTTACCAACTACATTCATTGACGCCCTGCCCATATCCATCAACGGATCTATTCCAAGTAACAGGGCAAGGCCTGCTTCCGGTATCTTAAAAGTAGCCAAAGTGCCTGCCACTACTACTAATGATGCACGCGGCACACCTGCAATCCCTTTACTTGTCAGCATCAATACAAGAAGCATACTTATCTGCGTACCGGTATCAAGGTGAATGCCGTAAGACTGTGCAATAAATAATGAGGCAAAGGTCATGTACATCATAGAACCGGCAAGATTAAAAGAATAACCTAAGGGCAATACGAAACTTACTATCTTTTCATCACAACCAAAACGTTCCAGTTCAAGCAATAATTTGGGGAAGGCCGCCTCGCTGCTATTGGTAGAAAATGCAATCAATGCAGGTTCTTTGATGTGGATCAATAAACTGAATACACGTTTACGAAGAAATAAATAAGTTACAAACAGAAGAATACCCAACAAAATAAACAAGCCAATATAAAACTCCCCGATAAACAGAGAATAAGTACTTAATACCCCTAATCCTTGTTTTGCAATAACCACTGTCATAGCCCCAAAAACGGCAACCGGGGCGAAATTCATGATATAGCCGGTCATCTTTAAAATGATATGCGCAAAGGAATCAAGCGCCTTGATGATTATATGGCCTTTCTCTCCCAACGATGCCGTAGCCACTCCGAAAAACAAAGAAAATACTACCACCTGGAGTATCTCATTCTTAGCCATAGCATCAAATAAACTGGTAGGGAAAATGTGGCTGATAAAATCACGCAATGTCAGTGAAGCATTAGCGGTGGTAACACCTGAAGAAACAGGTATAGGCAAATGCATACGCGCTCCCGGTTCAAAAAAATTGACCAGCAGCATACCAAGTATTAAACTGACAAAAGAACCTGCAATAAACCAAAGCATTGTTTTACCACCAATACGTCCAACAGCGTTTATGTTTCCCTGCTTTGCAACGCCAACCACCAACGTACTAAAGACCAGTGGGGCCACAATCATCTTTATTAGCCGCAGAAAAATATCTGCCAGTAATGAGAAAGGCTCAAGAATCTTTTCCGGCACGGCCCCGTTTGTAGCAGCATAATGCCGGTTAAGAATAAAACCTAAGCCTATGCCCGCTATCATAGCAAGGATGATATATAAAGTGAGCCGGTTGCTTTTATTGGATTTGGAGTCTGTCATTCCATGAAAATAATTCTTGTTGCTGATTATTTTGCATTTTCTTTCTCAAAAACATAATTCATCCTTCACAGACACATTCCCTTGCAAACCACCCGAATGGATACAGAGTATCCTGTCACAACTTGAGAAGGAATTATTGGCAAGCATCTCACTCATACCATACATCATCTTGGAGGTATAAACAACATCAAGCGGTATCTTATGCTCCCTGTAAAAGTCATTCATAAAATTGAGCAGGTTATTATTCCATTTTCCAAAACCTCCAAAATGCCATTCGTCAAATAATTGCCAGTTTTTGTTTTTAACAGGTATTATATGGTCACTGATATACGCTTTAAGATAAGCGCCTTTCTTCATGGGCGCAAAGCCTAAAATTTGCTGCTGATCATTTATTTTATTTCTGATACCAATTAAAGTAGTCCCGCTGCCCACGGCAACCGCTATATGAGAATAGTCATCCTTTATAAACCTGTCCAGCAAGCCGGCCCCTGCCCTGCCCCATTCATTTGCACCACCTTCCGGGATCATAAATATTTCATCGAAATGCGCGACAATATTTTTTATCCATTTCGGTTCATGCTTGTTATTATAATCTTCTTTTGTTACAAAAATAAGCTCCATACCTTCCGCTCTGCATGCTTCAAGAGTGGGCGTAAGTACATTATATTTTCCACGTACGATACCTACTGCTCTGATACCAAACTTTTTTGCTGTAAATGCTGTAGCGATAAGATGATTGGAATATCCTCCTCCGGAGGTAACTATTGTTTTAAAACCATGATCCATAGCGTAAGCCACGTTTAATCTGAGCTTAAACCATTTATTGCCCGACACTACGGGGTGTATCAGGTCGAGCCGCAGCATATCTAATGCCGCTACTTTATTATTATACCAGAATTTATTCAGGGGCTGAATTACAGCACGGCGCTCATCAATTATATCCATACTCACGCAGATAGTTTTCATTATCACGCCACTTGGGGCGTACCTTAATAAATAATTCGAGGTGTACTTTTTTTTGCAGGAATTCTTCAATAACTTTTCTGGAGTTAATACCCAATTGTTTTATCATACTCCCGCACTTTCCTAACAGGATCATTTTTTGCGTTTCCCGGCTTACTATTATATCCGCCTTTATTACCGTCAGGGTTGTTTTTTCTTCAAACGATTGCACCAATACTGCAGCATGGTAAGGGATCTCTTCTTCATAAAGCGCATATATCTGCTCACGAATCATTTCACCCACAAAAAACCGTTCTGAACGATCTGAAATGCTGTCATCAGGATAAAAAGCAAAACCTTCCGGCAGATGTTTTAATATCAGCGGCAATATCTTATCCGTATTGGTTTGTTTTCTCGCCGATATTGCCAGTACTTCCCATTTCGGGAACCGTTCTTTATAAAGTTTAATGGTAGCCTCTATTGTACTCTTATCCTTTACGGTATCTGTTTTATTGAGCAGGAGTATAGTTGGCACTTTTAGTTTTAAGGAATTACTGATCAATTCAAAATCTTCTATAGGTTGGTTAATATCATGCATCAGTAAAGCTACATCCGCATCTTCAAGTGCGCTTTTTACCTGCTGCATCATTTTCTGGTGCAGTTTGTATTTAGGCTCAATAATACCAGGTGTATCAGAAAACACAATCTGGTAATCCGGCTCTGTAAGGATACCAAGTATGCGGTGGCGGGTGGTCTGGACCTTTGGTGAAATAATAACCAGGCGCTCTCCCAGCAACAGGTTGAGCAAGGTTGACTTACCAGCATTCGGAGCTCCGAAGATATTTACAAACCCGGATTTAAATTTTTCAGGCATTACAGCAAAAATAAGCCGAATAGTTTATAAGTGAAGTTGATAAAATAAATCCTGATATATTGCACAGTTACATTTCTTTTTTTAAGGAGCCAAAACTGTGAATAGTAAGTCTGTTTAAAGGTTTAGCAACAAAAAAATGGAAAGAAAAAGTAACTCCAATCAATGTTATGGAACTTTTACTGAATTTAACTCCGCATCTAGTTTTTGCCCTGTATTAATGATATCAATTTCTGCAGGGGCTCCGTTACTGATCTTCACTTCCCTTATATAACCGCTAAAATGAGCGTCCCTGCCCGCCTGGTTGCCTATGGTAAGGGGCACCTCGCTATTTGCTGTTGGTAACCCTCCTACATTAACTGTAGAAAGTAATTTACCATTATCATACACCTTCATCAAGGTTTTATTAACCGTAACAGCAACATAATGCCACTTATTATCATCCAGTTGAAAAACAGCATTGGGCATATTGGGCGTCCCATTGCTGATGGCAAATACATATTGATTCGGAATACTTCCATTACGCTGGAAAGTCAATCCTCTTAATCCGTCAAACCTCGTAAGATTGTTCAATATCATTGCGTTTGGGGCCTGCGATCCAACGGCCTTAATAACTGTTTCGATAGTAAATTCATCTGCGAACTCAATACCTGCCCGATCCATGCCTTGTTTAATCAGCGAATCCTCAATCTCGATATGGAATAATGACGCCTTATCATCAGGCAATAAAGGCTTCACGGTATCGTATTTCAATGAAACCAGATAGCTTTCCTTTTGTGTGTGATTAAATTTCAGGTAAGGAAAGTACTCATTATAAGTATTGAATTTCTGTTCATCATATACAATATAGTAGCCCTTTTTAAGCAGATCCTGCAGCAGTGCCTGCAGGTCTTTTTTAAATGCATATCCCGCAAGCGGACTAAAATAACCCTGTGGAACATAATCACCATAATAACAATAATAGAAATCCAGATGATCAAGGAAGTAAACATTAGGACTATTATGCGTGACCTTTTTTATACTGGCAATATCCATTTGCGGCAGCAAAGGAAAATGTAATTGAGATTCCTTGAAGTTAGTATATTGAGCGCTTGCCTTTTCTGTTATCCTTTCAGAATAAAAATACACTATGAAAATAATAAAAACCACAGGAAGGAAGGTGGCTGCATTTCTTTGAGTGAAATAAGACGGTTTTACCTCTTGAGGAGTTGGTGTGGCTTTCTTGTTTTTAGCAACAGTGGTATTTTTTGCTATGACAACACTTTCCGGCTCCGGCGATGTGAATATCAAAATGTCAAACAAAACAAACAAGGTAAGCACTAATATGCCTGAAATATTAAGCAAATTGTTTTCGTGGCTTCTGCCAAAGAAATACATCGAATCTCCAATGACTAAAAGAATAATAAACAATCCTGCTGTAACATATTTCTCCCCGAATTTATTTTTACAATAAACAAGGAATACAGCTAAAGAGCTCAATAATACCGGGACATACCAATAAAATGAAATATTGGAAATACGAAGCATGCTTATTCCCAGTTTTGTATAATTAAGAGCGCTCTTTGAAAACAGTTCGCCAAATAATATAAAACATAAAGCAAATGAGAATATTATTATAAGAAGGTTCTTAAAATTCAGCTTCATTTGTTCTCTCAAAAAAGACGGGAACATTTTAATAGTTACTTTGTTGTCTTTTATCAAAGAAATAACACCCAGCAAAAACAGCACAATTGCTAATTCTAAATAAGCCACAGAATATATTATTCCGAGGTTTCGGTGAAATAACACGAGTAAACCAAGGCATACTCCAACCGACCAGTGATATACTCCTTTGCTATAAACTAATAACAACGGGATTATCCAAAGGTCCAGGCGCAAAGGGGTAACCTGGAAAATACCTGGATTATCATATCCGGGGCCATAATACCTTATTAACATCAATGCAATAATGAAAAAAACAGAAAGCCCTTTTGTTTTAAAAAAACGTTCCGCAAAGAAAAAAGAGCCAATAAAAAACAGGAAGAAAGATACCTGGCTAAGATAAGGGAACCAGGATAATTCGATATTTAACTTCATAAAGGCATAAGCCAGAAAAGATAAATAAAGGTCATACTGAAAGTAAATTTCCTTTACTTTAAACCCATGAAATAACCGAAGTCCCGGGGCAAGTATATAAGATAAGTCACCAAGGCTTGATGGATAGATTGTAACGAGACTGACAAATGCAATTAAAATTACCATCAGCCATTTTGTCAAACCTTTATATTTTCCATACAGCCAATAAAGACCTATACTGAACGCGACAACTGTAATAAAAACCGGCAGGAAATGCGAAGAGCCTTCCGAACCAATATTAGCAGAAGGCGGGAAAAAACCGATGTCAAAAAAATAATAACCGCTAATTAATAATAAAATTGAAAAAACGATGATGTATAGATTTTTATTTGCCTTTAATTTTAATAATAATGGTAAGATAAGTAAGGTTGCAGTTATATTGAGGAACATTAAAAGATAAAGCGAGTAACTTTCTAATCCATCGTGTTCAAAAATCAGGGAAAATCTTGGTGGAGCAAACTCACTGGCTTGAATATGAGGATTGAAAGACCATATCCAGGCCGATAAAGCATAAAATAAATACCGCAATGAACAACTTACTCCCGCGCTTAACAATAAGATTTCACTAAAACGAAAGCCGCTGGTTGCGGGGAAATTTGTTTCATTTTTAGATTTCCGGAACAGGGGAAGAAAAAATACGACTGCTATAACAAGGAAGAAGAATGGGAATAATAAATGGGAAAGATTTTCAAGGTCAACTGAAGACTGGAGCGATTGCAATTGTGTAGCAATATAACCACTTCCATCCCCCTTCTGCGCCTTGTCACTGATACCAACGGCTTCCTTCCATTTGTTTGCACCTGAATAACCATTGAATAGTTCAGTATATGACGGCATGAAATTAGGGTCCAGTTGTATTGATTTCTGTGCCTCTTTTATTGCTTCTTCCCAATTTTCCTCTGTGTTGTAAATATGTGCCAACAGGTAATAGGAAAGAGCATTCTGGCGTTTTTGAAGTATATTATTTAATAGTTGTTTGCTGTCATCCAGTTTTGATGCATAAATCAGACGCAACGCTTTCTGATTATTTACTAAGGCATACAGGCTATCATTTATGGTTGATACGCTTTGTGCTCTGACCTGCCCATTGCCCAAAAAGGTCAGGACCATAAAGCAAAACGCCAATAAATAATTAATTATAGCATTTTTTTTACACTGAAGAATTCCTGTAAATTGTGAAATACAGATCATAACTTAATAAAGTTGGCTTACAATAAAATGTTCCGGATATTGGGTTAAAACTACAATGTTTAGCTATACATTCCAAAACGATAAAAGCAATAAGCAGGAAATAGCATAACGATGAAATTGTCGGAATGCTTAACACCAGACTACTTCAAAATGAACATAGCCGGCAAAATAGGAAATTAATAAAACGGGGCGATTATTATTGAATTACCTGGATTCATATTGTAAGACGAAATATAAAAATATTGCTGAAGGTACCAGGTAACATAGAATTGTATAAATCATAAAATACAGTTTAAGCTTAAAATCATCAGGAATTGGCTTAAAACTATACAACAAAAATATATAAATGGCTGATATTAATCAGTGAGACTCAAATTAATATCAGGCATAAAATCAAGTACATAAAAATGAAAGACTCCTATAAAATATTATGAGTATTTTTTCAGTTTTAAGAATAGTGCTATTTTTGTGTAAATATCTGTTGTGTGCAAGCAAAAGGAATTGAACACGAAATGAATACTTACTTCATGCAGTTGAGCCTCGCTGAAAAAAAATCAGTGGTACAAATGATTAAAACATTTTTGAAAAGAAGTAACGAAAAATCTGAAGCTGTTAGCCTGGAAGATTACAATAAAGATATTGATGAAGCCATGGCCGAAATAGCAAGAGGAGAATTTTACACGCATGAAGAAGTAGTAAAAATGTCTAAAGACTGGTGAAGAAGGATAGAAAAATAACCTGGTCTCCAAAATCATTAACTTAAAAATTACTAAACCCGAAGGGTTGATATTATTATAGCAAAATGAAAATAATCTGTATTAAACCCCGAAGGGGTGACATATTTTACTCGTTAAGTTAATGACATTGACCTGGCACCAATAACATTTTTATAGTTCAAACTTACCCTCGAAAATCACTCCCTTATCTCTTTCTCTTTTTGATTAATTCCAGCACCCCATTAATAAAAGTAAGCGGATGTATGGGGTTCCCCGGAACGTATAAATCAATTGAATACTTGTCTAAAAAACCTCTGTTTAAAGCGGGGCTTCCTGCAAAAATCCCTCCGCTTATGGCATCTGTTCCTGCAAGGATAATGATTTTAGGATCGGGAATAGCATCGTAACAAATTTGCAATGGGTCAGCCATATTTTCTGTAATGGGCCCTGTTATTACAATACCATCTGCATGGCGAGGAGACGCTACAAACTCTATACCGAAACGCCCCATATCAAAGTTCACATTGCCGCAGGCGTTTAATTCAAGTTCGCAACTGTTATCTCCGCCTGCACATACTTGTCTTAGCTTCAAAGAACCACTGAAGTAATCGGAAATTTCCTTACGGATTCTTTCCGGGTCTAACTTTACAGGCTCATCCACTCCCTCCGCAATAATTAGTTTTTGTCTGTTGTTGGTGGCAATTTTATAGTCGGTAGTGAATTTTATTTTATCTGGATAAGCAAAGGCACATTCACCGCAAAAAGTGCATTTCCCTAAATCAATGCTCACCGGACTTGTAGAGATTGCGTCCGTCGGGCAAAGTTCTGCTAACTTGTGTTCATTAACCGATACGGTAGTAATCACCGGCCTGCCCCTGAATATTCCAGGCACTTTAGCTTTAGTAACATCAGGGATAAATTGCTTCCCCTGGTTTATCATTATTTTAAGGCTTTCAAGCATTTTTTAGTATTGTTTATTCTGTAAACAGGAATAAGTTTTGCGCCTTTTTTTATATAATTTTTCACTATCATATAATTTTAACTTTGCGATCTTTGCGCCTTTGCGAGTAAGCAATTTGCTGCACACAAGCTCTTTGAAAACGACAGGAAACTTTGTGAGGTACGTAACACACTCCCCTCCTTTTTTCAAGGAGGGGATGCCGGATGAGGCGAATGCCGAATACAGCTGGGGTGGTTTTCCTCGTGCAGGATAAAGATTCCGTTTTTTGTTATTTTTCAACAAATTGATTATCATACATTTACAATACATATCTTTGTGAGAGACTTACAAATCATGTCCGCAATAAGACAAGTCAAAACTCTTATTACTTATCGGAAAATCGGAAATTTCATTATTCCTTACTGCCAGGGCAAGCGCCAGCCAGTTATGAAACGACGGGTCTTTGATTTTATAATGCACCAGTTCCCCGGTTTCATTCGTTATCGCACAATGGCATATCTCACCTCTCCATCCTTCCACTAACGAAATGGCAAATGAATCAGGAGCTGGAGCCAGTAAATGATCCGCTCCTTTGTTTTCGGTTGGTACCATTTCCATCAGCCTCCTGATAAAACTGATTGACTGCCTGATTGCTTCCCGCCTTATCTGCCCCCTCGAATAAACATCACCATGACGCTTGATGATGGGTTCATAGTTGAGTTCTGCGTATAGATCGTGGGAATGGGAAGAACGTATATCCCTGTTCAGTCCCGTCATCCTCGCCGACATACCGACAACGCCTATCATAAGCGCTTGCTCATGCGTAACTACACCGGTTTTTTCAAAGCGCGCTAAGGCAGTTGGCAGGGAGAATAATTTCTTCACGACTATGTTAAAATCCTTTTCATAACTATCAATCAATGCAGTAAGCTGTTTCGCCAGTTGGTCAGTAAACGGATAATTGTTCTTCCCTGCTCTTATCAATCCTTTTGCCAGGCGGTTGCCGCACCAGGTTTGAAAGAAGTTGATGATGGGTGTTCTCAACCTTCCAAATACGGAGCTGCCTAACTGGTAGCCAACATCTGTACACATAGCGCTCAGGTCGCCGGTATGTATCGCCAAACGTTCCAGTTCCAATGCCAGTGTACGGGCATATTTTAAATCGTGGCTGGCCTCATAATTACAAAGAGACTCCCATAGATTTACGAATGCGGTAGTATGACCGCATACACAATCTCCAGAAATAGACTCAGCTAGAGTAGTACGTTGCAATAATTTTTTCTTCTCCAGGAATAAATGTTCAATGCCTCTGTGCTGGTAGCCAAGCTGTATTTCCAGGTGCAGAATTTGTTCGCCATTACAGATAAAACGAAAATGCCCCGGTTCAATCACCCCTGCATGTATCGGCCCTACGCCCACTTCGTGCAATTCTTCACTGTCAATATTAAAAAAAGGATAGTTGGAAATAGTTTGAGTTTTATCAGCACGATTAAATGAATACCGCACTGGCTTCAGCCAGGGATGGTCTTTATATTTTATACCGAAGTTTTCGTGAATTTCCCGTTCAAATTTCTCAAATACAAAATTCTTTGCAGTAAAAGAAGCCAGTGTATGCTGCGTATTAACAACAGAAGACGAAACATAAATTACATGTTGCTCATCATCCGCAATACAACAAATGAGTTTGATCTTACCATTATATGGAAATCCAAAATAAGAAACACAATGATTGTGTTTCTTACTCATTAATGTGAAAACGTTAGTTTCCATAAATGACTTATACTCCAGCTCAGGTATCTGCGAAATAGGAATTACCTCGTTATTTTTTACAACTGCATATTTCATTATTTTGGTAGATTTTTTATTGTTTCCTGGATGAGTGTTACAAATTCAACAGGTGGATTAATGCCGAGATAAACAATTAATCCAAGAAAAATAAATTGAGATAAGGATTCAATTGGGTTAATTCGCTCTACATTAGAATCATCAAAGCCAACGGGAGCGGCAAATAACAGCTTGAATATATTCTTTCCAAAAGCCCATATGATCATAGTTAAAAGGAACATAACGACAATCATGACAATTATGTAATGTGCCTGGAACAATGCCCGGAAGATCATTAATTCGCTGATAAACAAACCGGATGGCGGCATTGCTGTAACCCAAATAAAGCAAAGAAGCATCACAACAGCACCAGTGGTATTATACTTGAAATAATTCCCCACATCGTAAATACTTTTGCTTTTGTATATTCGGTAAACCTGCCCTATCTGGAAAAAAATACTTGACTTAATAAAAGAATGAAGAATCAAATGCAGTATGGCAGCATAATAACCTATACCACCTGCTGCAACTCCCAACATGATCAAACCCATATGCTCTATACTTGAATAAGCCAGCATTCTTTTTATATTTTTCACTTTAACCATATAAACCGTAGCGACAAATATTGAAAGTAGCGCCGCTATAAGGATCACATTATTGGTCCAGCTATGGAGCGCCGTGTTGGCAAAGACAATATATATTCGAAAAAAACACACAAATCCCATATTCATAAGCACACTGGATAACAGAGCGCCTGCGGGAGAAGGGGCTTTGTCCTTTGCGTCAATTCCTGCTGTGTACATAGGCACCAAACCCAACTTGGCTGTAAGCCCTGTAAATATGAAAATAAAAGCAAGGCGCGACCAAAACAAATTAATCGTAGCTGCATTGGCAAGCAAGGAATCAAACGTGAGACTATCTCCACCCCTTTGATGTAATGAAAAACTTAAAAAAAGAATTCCTATAAATACAAAGGTTATACTTATAGCGCACACAAAAACATACTTCCAGGTACCTTCCAGTGTGCGATTATTTCTGCGATGGTAAATGAGCGCTGAAGCACTAAGTGTTGTCATTTCAATAAATATCCAGGTTACAGCTATGTGGTTTGATAAATAGGCTGCGCTTATTACGGTAAGCAACATTACCATCGCAGCATAATATATCGCAGTATTCCTTGGGGTATCTTTTTTAGAAGTCAGGTAAATATGGCTGTGATATATAGCAGGGGTACTGATGATACTCAATGTAACCAACAATAATATGGCTAATGAATCAGGTTTAAAATAGTTGAGCTCGGCAATATTGACATGCAAATATTCATAAACAGTAAATACCCACTGCAAAATGAGAAAAGCAACTATTAAAATACTATTAAAAATCCTGTTTCTGTTAAAAAACAATAATCCGCTGATAACGAATGCACCCGGTAAATATATCCCTATCATTTATCAATAATTATTTATGGTCAATCCTTTAAATTTTTCAGTTGGTCAACGTCTACATCTTTCAAAATATCACCTATTTTGTTTACAAATATTCCAAGCAAAAAGACACTGGCGAATATATCCAGGAGTATGCCTAAATCTACCAGCAATGGCATCTCACTGCCTACTGCCAGTGATAAAATAAAAACTCCGTTTTCAATTACGAGGTAGCCTAATACATGCGTAATGATCTTTTTTCTGGTTGAAATAATATATAAGCCGCTAAAAATAGTAGAAAGGGAAACGATGAAATATATTTTGCTGATGGACGAATTAACGATATTATTGGAAAGGAGAAATGTGATAATAATGATCAGGGTAATAACAATTAAAGAAATAAAGTTTGGCAAAAATGGTTCAGAGTCACGGGTGATCTTATTTCTCTTAATGATATAGTTCAGGAATAACGGAACTAAAATTGTTTTAAAAACAATAGTTTCAAGCAATACAAGGGCAAGGTTCACGGGATTGATCTGGATCAGTTCAATAAAAGCTACACCGAAAAGTATGATTCCCTGGAATGCCAGGATCTTAATATAGGTAAGCAGGCGGTCAGCAATACTCAGGTAAAGCAGTGAAATGGTAAATATTATCAGCAATACATTAATCATAAAATCAAGAATTAATCGCAGAGAACGAATAGTTTACCTGATGCGGCGGAACAAAGTTAGTTTTTACAGCTGCTTTGTCAAAGAAAGTACCTTAGTTATCTCAAAATCTAACTTTTGTTCATGATAGTTTCAAAAAAATGTATCAAATTTTTATATCTGCAATAGAAATAATAACTTTGCAAGGTGAATGATATTTCCATTATACTCAATCAAATTAAGAATTCAGTTTTATCCACTGATCCGGGCGCAACACTGATTTTATTTGGTTCTTATGCCCGTGGCGATGCCAGACCGGATTCCGATATTGATATTTTAGTGCTGCTGGATAAAGAAAAAATCACTTTTGACGATCGCAAAAGGATAGGGTATCCCATATGTGACATAGGGCTTGAAACTGAGCTATTGATCAGCCCGAAAATTTTTTCTAAGCAATTATGGGAAACAAAATATAAAATAACCCCTTTTTACAAAAATATAACCCGGGAGGGCATTAATCTATGAAGGCTGAAAAAGCTGAACTGATAGCCCTAAGGATGGCAGGCGCTCAAAAAACTTTTCACGAAGTAGAAGAATACCTGGTGGAAAATCAACTGTGGAATACTGCCGTTAACCGGCTTTATTATGCTTGCTTTTATGCAGTCCTTGCTTTGCTGCATAATTATGAATTGGAAACAAAAACGCATAGCGGAGCGTTGCATGTGTTTGGATTGCATTTTATAAAGACAGGATTTATTGATAAGAAACACCATAAATTTTTTACAACACTTTTCGAAATGCGGCAGGGCGCAGACTATGAAGCCGGAGTGGAATATGACAGAGAAGATGTGCTACCCTTGTTACCGCAGGCTAAAGAACTTATTGACTGCATAATTACCGTTTTAGAAATGTCGGGAAATGAGTAAAAGATAATCTTCCCACGCATTTGACTGCCATGTATGGTGCTTATTCTTCAATAAGATTATGCTTAAACGATATGCCCTTGTTCATTTCTTCAATTGCTTCTTCAAGCCTATTCCTGTTAGCCTTGCTGCTTACCAGGTATAATGTCTCTAAAATGGAATTATATTCATCCATATCCATCACCACTACATTTTTACCATGTGCTCTGGAAACAACAACAACTTCCTTGTCCTCATTTACAGCATTAAGGTTTTGGATAAGATGATTACGAAATTCTGAATATCCAACTACTTTCATAATATACTTATTATGTTACAAATTTAGGCACAATTATTGATTTTTATATCGCTCACAAGATTTGTATGCTACTTTCCTTTAAATAAATTTTCCTAAAACCAATAAAACGCCAAAAAATATAAGCAATGAAACAGATGACAAAGCAAAAATATATTGTGCGTTATGCGACATTCTGAACCTTGCAGTAAATGACTCAAGCAATCCTACCAATATGGCAAAAAAGAATTGAACCGCAAAAAATACAAGGAGTGCCACATACCAGGGAAAGGCGCCGATAAAAAAATTCGCGATCAAAGCGCCGTACATGGCAAATTTTAAATTTGTAGTGTACAGTATCATGCCTAAATCAAAACCGCTGTTATCTAATATCATAACTTCATGCACCATAGTCAGTTCAAGATGCGTTTTAGGATCGTCAAACGGCATCCGGCTGTTTTCAACCATGGCGATAATGATCAGAACGAATGTTGCCAAAGTGCCCAATGCATAAGAGATATGAGAACCAAAATGCATGGCAGTAAATATCCCCTGGAAAGAAGAATAGCCTGTGAGCAGTGCAAAAGATCCCATCAGGATAAAGAATGCAGGCTCGGCAAACATTGAAAATAAAGCTTCCCGGCTTGCCCCCCATTCCTTCAAAACTGCTGCCTGTATCCAATGCGGAAATAATACTAAAGAATTTTCCTGTTGCCAGCACATAGGCAAAAAATACAAAGTCGCCCTCAAAAGAAATAATTCCTTTAGTACGTCCAAATGGAACTACCAGGATGGCCATGATCACTGAAGCAAAATAAATACTGGGCGCAACCTGGAAAATCAAACCGGTAGTAGTACTGTAAACAGACCCTTTTTTAAACAAACGGGCCACATCCTTCATTGGCTGGAATATACCCGGCCCTTTCCGACCGGAAGTAATACTTTTTGTCCGTAGTACTATCCCGGTAAAGAATAAACTCGCCAGTAAAATTAATATCAGGCTGATCATTTTATAGCTGGTTAAAAAAATGAATTAATGTTGTTAATGCCGAACCTAAAACAGGGATAACAATTACCATCACAATGAATACGACCCCATACAAAATATAAAACTGCGGATTGCCATTTTGTAAAAAGGTAAACCTGTTAAAAAAATGTTTCAACTGCCGCAAAGGGTAATCAATTAAAATTGCTTCGGCCTTATCGTAAGGATGTGTTTCATGCATACCCACTTTCGGGAAAATACCCTTTACCTCTTTTTTGTTTTTATGTATCGTCAATACAGGTTCTGCAAGCTTACGGTATGACCGGACAAATGAACTGGCTGTATATTGCATATGGCTGTTTGGGGCAACATATCCGCAGCCCCAGGTTGGGCCTGACATTATAGTGTGATGCTCAGCAATCCTTTTCCTGATGAAGTAGATCACCGCAGTAAAAATAATAAATCCTGTTGCGCACCGGCTGATCATAGGCAGTGATGCCCCAAGCGGAAATACGGTAGAATGGGATTCAAACCCATTGGAAAATAAACTTACAGGCGCTGAAATAATGTGAATAAAAAAAGCAGGATAAACACCGATAGCCGTCATTAATGCCATAATTACAAACATGGGAACTAACTTACCAACAGACGCTTCTGATGGATGAAAATTGTGAAAGAGACGCCTGGAAGAACCTAAAAACACAGTGCCGAATGCCTTTGTAAAACACAATATCGCCAACCCTCCGATAAGCACCAAACCGAACAAAGAAAAAACCAGGAGCGATAAAAAAGAAAGATTCGCATTTTGAAATCCCGAAATCATACCATTGTAAATCAGGAACTCTGATACAAACCCGTTAAAGGGCGGCAGCCCGCAAATGGCAATAGCTGCAATAAGGAACAAAAAAGCAGTCCGCGGCATTAATTTTCCTAATCCGCCCAACTCTTCGATATTCATAGTGTGGGTGGATTGATAAACATTGCCTGCGGCGTAGAACAGAAGCGATTTAAATAAGGAGTGGTTGAGCGTATGCAGAATAGCGCCGGTGAATCCCAATACTCTCAGGGCATTATTCCCCGTTCCCATACCTATACTTCCTAACCCTATGCCTATCCCGATTATCCCAATGTTTTCAATGCTATGGTAGGCCAGTAATTTTTTTAAATTATGCTGGATGATAGCCAGCATAACGCCATACACGCCCGATACAACAGAAATAATCAGGATAATGAACCCGATCAGGGTATAATCGCTTTTTATCAGCAATAGCATGCGAAGTATTCCATAAATCCCTATTTTAATGATAACCCCCGACATCACCCCTGAAATATGTGCAGGAGATGCCGGATGTGCGTAGGGTAACCAGGTATGAAAGGGAACAAAGCCTGCCTTAATTGCAAAGCCCATGAAAAAACAAAAAAACAGGACAATGCCGGTTAATAAAGAATAGGAGGTGGAAAAGGCTGTAATTGCTTTAAAATCGTATGAATTCATCCTGCTCGCAACCCAAATAAATCCGGTCAGCAAAAGCATGATGCAGATATGAGATTGTATCAGGAAATTGATGCCTGCCTTTATGGTTTCCTGTTTTTGGTGCTCAAAAATAACCAGCAAAAAAGATCCTACGGCCATTATCTCCCAGGCAAAAAGAAACAGGATACTGTTTTGAATAGCACAAATACTTACCAGGCTCGATTGCACTAAAATATAAGAGATACAATGAACAGAGATATTCGCTGCCTGCTCCCGGTAATGCTTCATATAATGTAACCCATAAAAAGCGCCCGTAAGAAAAGTGAAATTTATGATCAGGATAAAACAACCGGATAAAGCATCAATTCTAACAGGTATTTCACCGGTAACTGATGTACCCGCAAATATGGTCTCCGTACCTTCTCCGCTTAATGCCGCAATTGCCGGAATACTGCTTAGAATTGCAACGAGGCATACTGTCGTTATAGTTAATAATCCTTTCCCCTGTACTCCCAGAAAAGGAATAACAATTAATGAGGTAATGATTGTTAATATAAATGCTTCTATAACCGGCATCAGATTATATTAATAACTGTTCCAAGAAATATCAGTATAATAAAAAATATCCCGTACAATACATAAGCCTGGATCCTTCCATTCTGAATGAATTGAAAATAGTTAGCTGCATGAACTAATGTATCAACCACTTTGTTAATAATATTGGATTCAAAAAAATCAATGTAATGTGATGAATAATTTCTTTCCGGCGGAAAAATTTCATTTCCAGAAATTTCCTTGAACTTCTTCCTTTCTAAAACTACAAAGTTCAGCAGTTTCGCAAGGGGCTTGGAAAAAGATTTTCCGGAATATTGCATTTTTACATTCGGAACAGGATAACCGCATCCCCAGGTACTGTTGGCCTTGTCCAACTGGTTTTGCATAAAGCGCCCCCTGAGAAAATAAATCAGAAAGGCCATGCACAGAAAAAGCAAAGAGTATCTGCCCACACTTGTCATTACAGGCAACACATCTCCAAATCCGGCAAAATTGTTTACCATACCCTCCGGCACAGATGTGCTGACTACATGTATTAAAACTGAAAAATAAAATTGCGGAAATATCCCTACGGAGAGCATTACTAAGATAATAAGGTATTGTGGTAAGCGGGTCATGAAAGAAGTTTCCTGTGGCCGGTCATGCAATTGTGTGCGGGGGTTTCCCTGGAAAATTGTTCCGTAACTTTTAGTAAAGGCGAGCATGGAAATCCCGCCTATGATGGCCAGGCACGCTATAGAAATAACCATTAAAATAGTCAGTGAAACAGGCAGCCTTTTGATTCCTTCTAAGTATCCGTTATACAAAATAAATTCCGAAACGAAGCCATTAAACGGCGGTAGTCCGCAAATCGCTATTGCTCCAATCAAAAATAAAAAAGCGGTCTTGGGCATATTCCTCGACAAACCACCCAGTTTTTCCATATCCCTTGTATGGGTTTGCTGATACACCGAACCTACGGAAAAAAACAATAATGATTTGAACAGCGAATGATTAAAGGTATGCAACAGCGCTCCCCCAAAGCCAAATAGTATTAACAGCGAATTTTTAGTCCCCATGCCAATAATACCAATTCCGATACCTGTTCCTATTATCCCTATATTTTCTATGGTGCAGTAAGCCAGCATCTTTTTGAAATCACGGTGAACGGCTGCATTTAATATGCCAAACAATCCGGTAATAACAGAAAAAACAAGCACGAATTCACCAATTGTCAGATAATCATGTGTCAACATAAAAGCGATGCGGAGTATCCCATAAATTCCCAGCTTCACGATTACTCCTGACATCACCCCCGAAATATGTGAAGGCGCTGCGGGATGCGCATGAGGAAGCCAGGTGTGCATAAAAATAAAACCGGCTTTTATACCAAAACCAACGAAGAACAATAAAAACAACCAGATACCTGAATGGTTATTTAATGCGGTACCGATTGCTGCAAAATCAAATGAACCTGCCAGAAAATAAGCCCAGATAAATGCACTCGTCAGCAATAAAACACTGATATGCATCTGTACGAAATAATTGATTCCCGCCTGTAGCGTTTTCTTATTTTGATGATCAAAGATTACCAGCAACAAAGAAGAAAGAGACATCACCTCCCATGCAATCAGGAAGGCGATGCTATGCTGAAACATACATACCCACACCATAGAACAATGGAACAACAGGAACAGTATCCAGTGCATGGATAAGTTCGCCTTTTGCTGTGCATAGGCTTTCATATATTCCATTCCATACAGCGCGCCGTTAATGCAGGTTAAATTGATGATCAGTATAAACCATGCAGATAATGCATCAATGCGGATTGGGAGTGCCCCGAAAGGTGAAAGCCCACTAATAAACAAATTCACCGGCTTACCGCCAAGTGCATGTACCGCAGGAATAGATGTTAAAATGGAATTGATAATTATCAGTAGCGTTAGTAAACCTGATTTCCTTTTTGTTGGTGTAATGAGTAAGAGAAATATACCGCAAATAGTAACTGCAAAAGATAAGATAAGTAACTCTGGATCTTCCATGCCTGCAAAATTAATCCGATTTTCGTCTCTTGTTAAATCTTTAATAGGGTAAGCAATAGTAAATTGCTTATCGCTAATGCCTAATGACTATTAAAATTAAACAATATTTTTATAGCAGTAGTATTTATTTAAATATTTTTTCTTGTCAGCAATTCTGTTCATAAAAATATTTTTCGCTGAAATTATTTCCGGGATATCTTCTTCCCTGAATAGCATTTACTATTTTCAATTTGGAAGTCTCCCCCTAAGGCAATACCAATAAATCAAAAAAGGATTACCCGGAAAGGGTCAAACGTTTATAACAAAATGAAATAAATAACAGTCCATATGCCGAGGTATCAAATGTTATAAGTGTCTCCCAAAACCTATGAACTTTGCCAAATAGTTGGTCCCCCTTTGAGGAACAGGGTTACAAAAAAGGGCATAAAAAAAGAGACTGTAATGAAACAGTCTCTTTTTTAAGATCGCTAAAAATCTATTTCTTTTTAGCGGCTGCCTTTTTCGGGCCAGCATTCTTTTTTGCAGGAGCCTTTGGAGCTGCCGCTTTCTTAGGAGCTGCCTTTTTAGGAGCTGCCGCTTTCTTAGCAGGTGCTGCTTTCTTCGCAGGAGCTGCTTTCTTTGGTGCTGCTTTTTTAGGAGCCGCTTTCTTAGCAGGTGCTGCTTTTTTCGCAGGAGCTGCTTTCTTTGCTGTTGCCATAACTGTGAATTTAAGGGTTAAACAAAAATCTTAAATATGGCAAAAATCGCTGTTGGGGGTTAGGCCTCGGCGACTGCTGTATTAACTGCTTTTACTGATACTAATGTTTTAGTACGTGTCTTACGGAATTCAACTAAGCCGTCCGTAAGCGCAAAAATTGTAAAATCTTTTCCCAAGCCTACATTATTTCCCGGATGGTAAACTGTGCCTCTCTGACGAATAATAATATTCCCTGAGATGGCTGGCTGACCTCCGAAGATCTTTACACCCAGCCGTTTGCTTGTTGAGTCGCGGCCGTTCCTTACACTGCCTTCTCCTTTTTTATGTGCCATTATTTATTAATTACTATTTACAAATTAAAGTTAAGCGATTTCATTTATTTTTATCCTTGTCAGGCATTGACGATGACCGTTTTTCTTTTGATACCCTTTACGGCGGTTCTTCTTGAAGATGATAACCTTATCACCCTTCAAATGATCCATAATTTCAGCCTGAATCTTTTTAGAATTATTGCCTACGGTTATGTTGCCTTCATTGCTCACCATAAGGATATCTGAAAATTCAACCTTGTCACCTGCATTCCCTTCGAGACGATGTACGAACAATTCATCATTCTGTTTTACCTTGAATTGCTGCCCTGCTATTGTTACTATTGCAAACATGATTTTCCTAAAATATTTCCGCAAAGATAATGCACATTTTTATTTTAAACAACAATTTTTTTTTATTTCTTATTTTTTTTCTTTGAGTTTTTTTGGGCGCTTTTTTTATCATTTTCTCTAATAATATTATTACCGGCAACATTACATTTGCAGGAATAATATTTCGGATGCAGGTCATGTAATACTTCCTGATATTTTGGAAACCCTGATGGGCAAAGCGTTTGAACTGGTAACAATAGTTTGTGGTAATTTATTTGCTGAAGTTTTTTGTCTGAATATTTTTTATGAAACCATTTTCAAAATAACTTGCTGAAAGAATTGTACCAGTCAGAAAAAATAATTAAAAAATATTTTTTTTATAGCCAATTGAAATAATTGCTGCAAGTTTCATGCCTGAGAATATAACTATTATAATAACCTTGTAAATAATATTAACTTTGGGCGGGAATAATTTTAGTGCATGAAGATAAAGTCTTTTCTGGCAAAACCATATGCTTCAATTATACACTCGCGGTTGCGCAAAGGCATGGCTACAGCCGTAACCGACCAGCAGGCTATCCTGCAATATTTAATTAAGAACGGCAGCAAAACTTTTTTCGGCAAAGAACACGACTTAAAAAATGTAGCTACCTATGGAGATTTTAAAAAGGCCGTACCTATACGGGATTATGAAGCGTTCATTCCATATATAGATAAGATAAAAAACGGCGAGCAAAACGTGCTGTGGAAAGGGAAGCCCATATACTTCGCCAAAACTTCAGGCACTACAAGCGGGGCCAAATATATTCCTATAAGCAAGGAGTCCATATCCAATCACATAAATGGCGCTAAAGATACCTTGCTGTGTTATATGGCGGAGAGCGGCAATACGGATTTCGCAAATGGTAAAATGATATTTCTTTCCGGTTCGCCGACGCTGGAACGTGTAGGCAATATTCCTACCGGCCGGTTGAGTGGAATCGTAAATCATTTTGTGCCACGCTACCTGCGCGGCAATCAGTTGCCATCTTATGAAACCAATTGCATCGAAGACTGGGAAGTGAAGCTGGATAAGATAGTGCAGGAAACTATGAATGAAGACATGACGCTCATCAGCGGCATACCTCCATGGATGCAAATGTATTTCGACTGGCTGAGCGAGCGCAATGAAGGAAAAAAAATAAAAGAATTATTTCCCGCGCTGCAGGTCATCGTGCATGGAGGGGTAAACTTTGCACCATATAAAGCCAGGCTTCAGCACAGTCTTGGCGGCGATGTGCACATGATAGAAACGTTCCCCGCTTCCGAAGGTTTTTTTGCCTTCCAGGATACGCTTGATAAGGAAGGATTATTATTAAATACCGATTCGGGCATTTTCTTTGAGTTCGTGCCCGCCAATGAAATAGCTAATGAGCACCCCACCCGCCTGTCGCTCGGAGAGGTGAAAACCGGGGAAAATTACGCGCTCATAGTAAGTACCAATGCAGGCCTGTGGGCTTATAACATAGGGGATACCGTGCGCTTTGTAAGCACAGACCCTTACCGGCTGGTGGTTACAGGCCGCATAAAACATTTTATTTCCGCTTTTGGCGAGCATGTGATAGGCGAAGAAGTGGAACACGCCATAAAACATGCAGCCAGCGATTACAACACGCGCATTATAGAATTTACCATAGCCCCTGCTATAGAAGTAAGCGATGGACTACCCTACCATGAATGGTTTATAGAATTTGAGACGCCGCCCGCCGATATGGAAGCCTTCGCTGCAACCATGAACAATTATCTTGCAGAGAAGAACAGCTATTACAACGATCTTATTTCCGGTAAAATTCTGCAAACACTGAAAATAAGGCCGATGAGAAAGAACGCCTTTATAGAATACATGAAATCCATAGGCCGCCTCGGTGGTCAGAACAAAGTGCCCCGCCTCAGCAATGACCGCAAGATAGCGGATGCACTGACGCAGTGGATTGCTTCTTAAGAGTATTGAAAAATTTTGTGTCCCAACTGAAGTACTATTATTATCAAAGCCTGCCCTGAGGAATCGAAGGGTCCGGTGCGTCGCACCCTTGTACGTTCAGGATATCAATTCACCTTGTCCTTATAATTTATTAGATAACATGAAATGCCCCGTAGGTGGCTACCAGTTTGTAACACCCGATACACCCTCCTCATCAGGGTGCAACTCACAGCCCATCAGTCACTGCGAGGTATGAAGCAGCCTCACGAAATGAATACACAACACGTCATAACCCCAGCGGGGTTACATGTTTATAGGAAAAATAATAATAACCGGTTCCGATGCCGTAGGTATCGCATGTTATAAAGCTGAGTATAGCCGCCCAACTCAATAAAATGAATGCAATTAACCACATGGCTGCCACCTACCCGAAATACCGCTGCAGCAAACCCTTAAACAACTGCTCCAGTTCCACCTCATGCGCCCGCTGCCGCAGCCGGAGTTCCTCTGTTTGGGTGACTATATCTGCAAATTGTTGTTGAAGTTCTACAGGAGGGCAATAAAATGAAAGGCTTTTTATCTGTTCAGCGTTCAAATGTGGTTGGCCTGCTCGCCGGGTTAATGGATCAATAATTATTTTACCATATTCCGAATTAATTAGCTGATTATAAAATATAGATGATACAATTGGCATTTCGATTATTAAGTCATAACCTGCGTAACAACCAGAATATTGTTCTGATATGACAGCAGCATCTCCGGTATTTACGCCGCTACGTACAATTATTAAATCTCCTTGTGTAATCTGGCACTTACTAATTTTATCTGCTTCTTCATTTGAAATATACACCATTCCCTTTTCTTCAATTCTACCTTTTTTGATGTTGGTAGCTCTAATAAATGGAATACCCGTTTCGGAATAAATGGGAGGTGAGCCAGTTCCGTATCTAATATTTGTCAAAACATTTCCTAAATTCTTCACGGGCCATCCCTTAGGATTACTCACCGGATCACCGAACATACTCAAAAAAGTGCTTTGCAAAAACTGGTCTGTAAGTGCATTAGCACTCCGCCGCAATTGCCGTGCTTTATCCGCTTCTGATAGTATTTGAGCTATTTTTTGTTGGGTATCAAAATCAGGTAACGGAATCGTTAGATTTTTAATTTGGTCCGTGGTTAGATTTTTAAAAATAGCACCGACCGCAAGAGCGTGATTTATATTTTTATTATAAAAAAGGTAATAGTACAAATACTCCGTGTAAACTATTTTCGACAAATTTCTTAACCCTACAAATCCGTCATGGATACAAGCGTCGGTTTTCAAAATAGCCGGTAATCCTGGATTGCCACTAACAGCAATAACTAAATCACCTTTAGACATAGGGCGACTTAATTTTGCTCCAGCTTCGGTAAGAGAATCTGTTGTAGGCATCACAAACATGCCATCTCTGGTCAAATCTGAAACCATTAACCTGGGAATACTACCACCATAATATCTTACATCACCTTGTGGACGTGGACTGCTACCTCTGACAATATCACATAGCTCCTCTAACTTTTTATTCATCAAATGGCAGTTTTTAATCCTTGTATTATTTGACCTATCTCAGCTTCTATACCAACGAGCTTTTCTAATACTTTTTCAGGATTTTCATACGCTATTGTATCATAATCCACCTTCTTATACCTGCTAATACTCAAATCATACTTATTCTCCCGAATATCCGCAACATCCACCATTACCACATTACTGCTTACTGGTTGATATTTTTTGGGGTTCGCTTGCCACGTAGCAAACTCCTTTTGTATATCCGCAATATCATTTATTGCGGTTGGTTGCCGTTTATCGTCAAGGCTAAAACCATCCCCATGCATATCATAAAACCACACCTTGTCTGTAATTCCGCCCTTGGTAAAAATAAGCGCCGCTGTGCTCACCCCCGCATAAGGTTTAAACACCCCGCCCGGCATACTGATGATGCCCTGCAACTGGCATTTGTCCACCAATATTTTTCGCACGTCTACATGGGCATTGCTGGTGCCAAAAAGCACACCGTCCGGCACTATCACCCCTGCCCGTCCGCCTGTTACCAGCAGGTCGTATATCAGCTCTATAAACAGCAGTTCCGTCTTCTTGGTCTTGGTGCGGAAACGGGCGTTCATATCGCTTTCGTCTATGCTGCCCTTAAATGGCGGATTAGCCAATACCACATCATACAGCGTTTGCTCCTCAAACGATTTGCTCAGTGCATCATTGTACCGGAAATTGGGCTGGTCTATACCATGCAGCATTAGGTTCATGGCCCCAATGCGCACCATAGTTCCGTCATTGTCGTAACCGTTTATGGCATCGCTTTTCAGGAATTTGTGCAACCGGGGATCGGTTATCTGGTCGCCTATCAGATTATGCGCCTTGCCCTCCTCGTCATATTCCAATATCTCCTTGCTGGTGTTCTGTTCCAGTATATGCTCATAAGCGCTCACCAGGAAGCCCGCAGTGCCTGCCGCAGGGTCACAAATCCGGTCGCCAATCTTCGGGTTCACCATCCGCGTTATCATACGTATGATATGCCGCGGTGTGCGGAACTGCCCGTTCTTCCCGCTCGATGCCAGTTGGTTCAGCAGGTATTCATACAGGTCTCCCTGCACATCCGCATTCTGGTCGCTGATGTGCATGTCCTCAATGATCTTCACCGCCTCCTGTAGTAACGAAGGTTTCTGGATAATGAACGTGGCGTCCTTCATGCTTTGGGAGTAGGTGTTTTCTCTTTTTTTCTCAACCCCGATAACACCTCCCTCTCCTTCGGAGAGGGTCGGGGAGAGGTCCGAGAGGTCCCCCAGCCCCCGCAAAAACTGAAAAACTGTATCACGGACAAACGGCAGCATTTCCTCTCCCGGCAGCTTAGTCCAGTAACCCCATCGCAGCCGGTCGCCATGTTCATCGCCTGTGAGTCCGGACGGGACTACAGTTCGGGTCCTGCCAAGCCAGTTCATATATTGCTGGTAAATGCTCGTATGTTCTGTCTTTCTTCTTTTAGCAGAAGCCGTAGCAGTATTATCTATATCATCCAGCCGCTTCAAAAAAATGAGAAAACTCATCTGCTCAATCGCCGAAACCGGATTACTGATACCTCCACTCCAGAACCTGTCCCAGAGTGCATTTACTTGTGATTTTAATTGGGGATTAGTGAGCATTTATTTTGGCGTCTCTTATAATTTAATTAAAAATTTCCCATCTGTTTGTATGCCCCATCGGGGCTATCGGTTTGTAGCAAAAAATACGTTTAAATTTATTTGTGCCCCATCGGGGCTATCCAATAATTTGCATAAAGTTGTTAAATGTATTACTTGTGTTTTTAACTGGGGGTTAGTGAGCATTTAATTAATTTTTTCTTAAAAGTATTTTTATCAAACTAAATGTTTCATTTGTTGTTATCTCATAAATGATATAAACCACTACTAATAATGCTAAAAATGACACTAATAAAATTGACCAGAAAATAATATCTTGTGTTGAAGAAATTTTTCGTTCAATTTTATCTTTCTCAATATTAATGGTATTAATTGGAAGACCAGATTTCGACTGAATTATTGAAAAAGATTGAACAAAATCATTTTCAATTTCTTTTAAATCCTTTTTATAAATGCACTGAATTTTTATGTAAAAAGCAACATATAAGCTGAAAGCCAAAAGTACTAATACTAACATAAGCGTGTCATCTGAAACTTTATAAGTTGCAAAAACTGACGCACTGATTGAAATAGGAATACCAACTGCTTGGCTAAATATTTTTCCAATTATTTCTCTTATTTCTTTAAAAAAATTTTCTTTCTCCTTATATAAGGAATCTCGAAACTTATCAAAATCAAATTTTTTCGCCACCAGCTCATAATCACGTTTAGTAATAGAAATTATACCATCAGATTTATTGATTATTTCTTTGAAGTCTAAAATTCCTGTACCATTTGAAATAGTATAGAAAGAATTTTTAAGAAATGAGCTAACCTCAATTGGTTTTGCAAGTGCAAGTATTTCGTTCACTCTTTCTTTGATTCTAAAATTATTGAGCTTCGGTGGTATAACATCGTGCTTTATTTTAATTATTCCATGTGTTGAACTATAAAAAATTATTTGGTCATTTGCAGAATTGTAATAATCACAAAAGGGTGATGTTTTGAAATAATTAAACAACTTATAATAGGCAATCAAATTTTCAACCTGTGTACTAATATTTTCATTTTTTGTTCCAAATTCTGAAATAATATCAGTAATTGGGTTATAAGTTAATATGATTCCTGCAAGTGAAACAATGAGAAGCGATAAATTAATATCTGCACTCTTAATTTCACTTTCTAAGGCTTCCAAATACTTTACGCTTTCGCCATTGAAATATCTTTTTATTTGCAACCTTAGTGTATCTCCATATTCATCATAAGTTATATTATAGAGATCTACCTGCTCCATTTTTGTATTACTTACGACATATCGTTCGCCATCGAAAGATATACCTTCAACATTTGAAAAGAAATCAATGACATGCTGAATTTTTTCTTGCATTTCTATTCTTCTGATAGCGATTCCCTTATTTGTTTTGCTAATTCTTTTGATTTAATTATTATTTGCGAAGAATCGTTATCATCAAATTTTACAACCCCTTTTTTATATGCACTTGGTTCAAAATTTAATTCAACGTCATCTGCTTTAGCATATACTTTTATAAAATTTCTTAATGATGTGGTATATGCTTTAAATTCGGTAGGTACTGTAGGGTAATTTTCATGTAAAAAGTCAGGTAAGTAATCTTCATCATCAAATATGCTTTTACTTATTTCTCTAACATTAGCAATCTTGGAAGGATTGGCCGTAATAATTTTATGTGCACTATTAATTATAAAATCTCTATTTGGAATTAACTTTGAATCTTCAATTAATTTAAGAGGGATTTTCCTTAATGCTCTTAATAATTGATTAGTGTCTTCCTCAGAAGTTACAGTATCTGTAGTAGAAATCCATCTTACAAAATATTGCGATAAATCATCTGCCTTAGTGTTTATAAAACTCAGATATTTGGCGTTCTCTTTTTTAAATAATTCTATATTAATCCTACATGCCATTGCAAGTTTTTCAAAATCAATATGTTGAACCTTATCCAAATCAAAATTATTTACTGTTTTATTTCTTTTAAATGCTATACTTTCAGTGTCCCTTACAAAAAATACAGAACAATATTCTCTATAGTCATCATATTGCGCATACACTAAATATCCTCCTTTTGCTGGGCTAATGACATCAATTTTTTCTTTTAGATCTTCAGCCGATTTATGGGAAAATGCAAGAAAGTCATCCTGGGAACGTGAATTATGGTATTTTTCATAGCTCGTATGAAATATTGTAGGCTGACTTTTATCAAAAATACCATCTCGTCCATTTCTTTTTCTATAACGTTGATTTAATTCTTGAACAAGTCGGATAACATCCGTATTAGTATTATCCATCAAGGTAAGCGACTTACTTAATTTAGCACCCGTTACTCCTTGAGGTTTAAATAACTCATGTATTATTACTTTATTTACCTGCATATTTTAGGTTTGAATTATGAATAAACAGCCAATAAGTATTATAGCTATGCAATCAATTTTTTAGTCATTTCCAAAATCTCCTCCACTTCCTCCTCACTAAATAATTTTTCAACAGCATTCATCCCAAAGTTGGTAAATGGTGCTTCATATAGGTCATCCACTACAAGTCTGCGTTTCTGCATAAAGACACTTTGTACGGTACGCAAAAAACGGGTTTGGTCAGCTGTATAATTATGTTCGAGTATAAAAGCATCAAATGCCCGGCGCACCAGTTCTTCAAAGTTAGGTAAGTGTTCTAATTGCAGCACATACTTTAAGAAATCGGTCAGAGAACCTATGCGCACCCCAAAGGCTTTTATCATATTGTCCTCATTCAGCATCAGCTCATCTCCGGCAAGTTCTGTTTCTAAAGTAAATTCAAGTTGCAGCAATTCCTTTATGGTTACCTTTTCGCCTTTCAGCAATCGTTGTATGGTTGGGTGCTGGCTGGCAAGCTGGTGTATCTTTTCTTCTACTTTGGCTTTGTATTCTTCCACCATCAGCTTTTGCCCGCCCTGCTTCACTATCACCCATCTGCGGCTGTCTATTACATCTTCCAGTCCCAGTTCCACCACCAGTGAAGGCCGCTCTCTGCGGTACTTCATCAGCGGGGCAAGTTGTTTGCGTGCTTCATCAACCTTATTTGCCGTTATATTATCCCACCATGCCGCGCCCAGCATATCATTTATCAGCGGTGCTAAGGGCTGCACCTGGCTTAGGTTGCGGGGCAGCAGGTCTATATCTTCTTTTATGCTGTCTGGCTGCGTGCCGGTATCCCTTCTTTGCAGTATGGCAAGGCTCAGGCGTTCCATCTTGCTGGTAAAAAATGCCTCTGAGAGATTGCCTGCGGTTGCAAATCGTAAAAGCGGGGCTACCTTCAGCCGCAATAGCTCCAGTTTATTCGCGGTCAGGTATTGCCACCATTCATCAGCATATACGCCTCTTATATCTTTCAGGTTCTTTTTTACAGAAAATGAGTCTGTAGGTATTTTAGCAATATCAGCTCTTACCTCCTGCACTATGTTTTTAAAATCTTCACTGCTTTGGGTGCCAAGCAATTCCTGCAACTTGCTTAGGCGGGTATTAAATATGCCTACCAACACGGGTATCTGTACCGCCACTTCCTTATCGTCCTTTGGCATCATATTAAAATGCTCAAAGTTTTGCCAGTAGTCCACAATCAGGAACTGTTTCTTCTCAAAACCTGGCAGCCATTTTTTATGCTTGCAGGCTTCTTCGCTGCGTGTGCCCCTGCCTATCATCTGCCAGAATTTTATCTGGCTGCCCACCGGCTTCATAAAGGCAAGGTTCATCACTTCGGGTATGTCCACACCCGTATCCAGCATATCCACGCTTATGGCTATGCGGGGCAGGTCCTCCTGTTCAAATTGTTTAAGCAGGTCTTTGTTCCGCTCCACTTTCGAGGTAATCACCCTTGCCAGCAGCCCCTTATGCTCCGGGTACATATCATTAAATGCTTCTTCCAGCCGGTGCGCATGGTTGTTGGTTATGGCAAAAATTATTGTCTTGGCAGGCAACTGCCCTCCGGCATCTTTATGGCATACGGTCATAAATTCCTCCCATTGCCGGTGCAGGGTATTCTTATTGGTTACCTTTTTTTCAAGGTCTGTGCCCTCATAGTTTATATTCTCCGGGTCTATACCCCTGCTTCGCAGTTCTTCCTGTTCCGCTTCTGTCAGGTCAACTCCCTTTATCCCCCTGCGCTGGAATTTTGTCTGTGCGGCATATACATTATAGTCAGCTAAATAATTTTCCTTTACAGCCTGGTCATAAGTATATAAGAATGCCGGAGCAGCCCCGTCACACTCAAAAAACCGGAACGTATTGCGGTCTATAAAGTGTGCAGGCGTAGCCGTAAGCCCTATCTGCACCGCATCAAAATAAGCGAGTATGTCAGAGAACTTATTGTAAATGGAACGGTGGCATTCATCAGAAATAATCAGGTCAAAATATCCCGGTGAAAATTGCTCATAGCAAAGCTCCAATGTTTGCAATGTGGATACAAGAATACGCGCGCCGGTAATTTTAGTACGTTCAGTTTTATCTTTCAGCAACGAAGTGCGTATCCGTTCCCTGCTTTCGTTGGGTATATGTTCTTTAAAACCCTTGGTCATAGCCTGATCCACAAGGCTGTCCCTGTCTGCAAGAAACAATATTTTTTGCGCCTGCTTTGCTCTAAGGAACACATCAATCAGCGCCATAGTGGTGCGGGTCTTGCCCGTCCCTGTTGCCATCACCATCAGCGCTTTTCGCTTCTTACGCTTTTCTATATGCTCACTGATACGCCTTACCGCCTCCACCTGGTAAGAACGGTTCACTATAGAATCCTTTATTTTTATTTCAGAAAGAGGGATCCTGTTTTGTTTTAGATGCAGCAGCCGTTCAAGGTCAGCCTTGGTAAAAAATCCGGCAATCTGTCTTTCAGGATAATCAACAGAATCCCATAACCATATTTCCTCGCCATTGCACATAAACCCAAACGGGCGGAAAGATTGCTTTAGCTGTATTTTATCAAGATATTGTTTTAGTTGTTCTTTACCCACCCTTGCATCCCTGCGGGTACGTTTTGCCTCTATTACCGCCAGCACCTCGCCGTTCTCCCGGAACATGCAGTAATCAGTAACGCCATTCATAGGAGATGCATCATAACCATCAACCGGCACTTCAAAAGCTACTTCCCTGCGGTCAAACAAATGCCAACCCGCCTTCTCAACCAAAGGGTCAATAAGGTTATACCGCGTTTCCGCCTCATTAAGGATAGAGTGGTCAAACATCTGTTGTAAAATAAAGCACAAAATATGAAAAAATGCTCTAATTCAAAAGCACAACCAATAATTCCGTCTGGCGCGAGTTTTGGGCATAGCAACGTGCGCGAGCCAACTCGTGTCTAAGCAATCTAACCAGTTTGCAACTGGCGTTCATAAACCCCATAACCCATCCCGAATTGTTGCGGCCCGGAGCCTGTCCCGTCCATTTGACGGGAGGGCGCATGTGCTGGTAAATTTTGAATTTCTACAAAGCTTTTGCACCTACCGGAGCATTCCAACTCAATGAAGGAAAATTGTGTTGTCGCAAGATTGCTTCGTGCCTCGCAAAGA
>CAISOH010000387.1 GCA_903887005.1 uncultured Bacteroidota bacterium
AGGGCAATGTCATTGACTTAAGGATTTTATACTGGCTTTTGAGTCATGTAGTATTTCTTTTTTGCCTTATGTTTTCGTTTAAATTTTCTGCCCTTCCGTATAGGTTCGGTTATTTTTGACACCCTTGTAATCAATCTTTTTATTCCTTTTGCAAGCTTTCCGGTCACAAAGAACGAGACTACAGCCCTCTTCATCGTAGCTAATGCTTCAATAAGATTTACCTGATGGGGATATTTTATCTTTACTGATTCTTTACTTAATGCCGCATTGATTGGCCTGATAGCGACAGCGGTTAGGTTCATTATAAATATCTTGACATAAAAATCCTGCATTACTGCGTGTTCAGTCTTCCCCGAGAAATTCTCTATGCAGACTTTGTTTTTGAATGTTTTATATGAGTCTTCGATAGGCCACCTTTTCCCGTATAACTCTTTAGTATCAGCAACGTTTATTTTTTGCCCGTCTGTCAATGAAGTGAGTAGTATTTCTATTTCACCGCCATCCAACTCTACCCTTGTCAGCCTGCATTTTATGCATGTTTCAGTTATACCCAGTGCTATGGCTTCCTTTTTATCCTTTGACGGCATCTGTAATACCAATACCTGGCTTTCTTTTCCGCTGGCTTTGAAGTCTTTTACTATATTCCAGTCGCTTCTCATCCGGAAACAAAACTGTACACCCAGCTTCTGTAAATATAAAAAAAGCAGGTGGCTGGCGAAGAATCGGTCAAAGACCAGGATGTCATTCTTATTCAATGTAACATCAGCCAACGCTTTATATAGCAAAGATGTTTCTGATTCAGCGATGTTCTCAAGGGAACCATAAAGGGTGATGTTGTTTAGCGTATCATACATCGTAAGCGACTGGGCCATGCAAGTGGCATTATTGTCTTTGTTGCCCTCGCTGCTTACAACAACGCCAAACCGGTTGGACATCGCCTTATTATTGGGCATTACTATCCTGGTCCCGTCTACACCAATGATCCTGTAACCATGCCATAAATCAGCCTCTCCAAATTTATAGAACTCATTGACAACCTCATTGCTCAACGCCTTGAAAACGGTTGGCTGGAGCTTCTTGCGTGCCTTGCAAAAAGCACTTTTGCCCACTTCGGGAATACTGCCCCCGTCCAGTTCAATTGCATCTACAAACAAGGAAATTTCGCGCTGGATAGATTTCTGCAGGTTGGTCATCAGGAAGCCCAATAAAACCTTAAAGGTAAAGAAACGGTCCCTTGTAAAAGATTTATTCCCTATTTTGTAAAGACTGGTGAAAACACTGTCGGCCATTTTAAGATTCAGGTGCTTAACAATACGGACGAAGATTGAACTGGATGAGCCAATTAAGGTTTTATTATACATCAATAAATATACGATAAATATATCATATATAAAACACAATTATATGTTAATAAAACATCACGCGTCGCCTACGCAAAAACTCATTTTAGCGTCTAAATTTTCTTAAGTCAATGACATTGCCCTTTAGGGGTTCAGGGGTTTCCCGATTTTATCACATCTAATTCCACCATGCCATCCCTGATCCTTATTACTCTGTGTGTATATTTAGCTATGTCTTCTTCATGGGTTACAAGTACTACCGTATTACCTTGCTCATGTATCTGGCCGAAAAGCTCCATGATCTCTATAGATGTTTTACTGTCCAGGTTCCCGGTAGGCTCATCGGCAAGGAGTAAAGATGGATTATTTATCAGCGCACGTGCTATGGCCACACGCTGACTCTGTCCGCCAGACAATTCATTGGGTTTATGGTGGGCACGGTCGGCAAGTCCCACTTTCTGGAGAATCGTGCGTGCCCGTTCTTCGCGGTCTTTTTTACCCACGCCTGCATAAATGAGGGGCAACGCCACATTCTCCCATGCGGTAAGCCGGGGAAGCAAGTTGAACTGCTGGAATACAAAGCCTATCTCCGTATTCCTAACATCGGCAAGCTGATCATCTTCCATGTTGCTGACGTTCTTGCCATTGAGTATATACTGGCCGCCTGTAGGAGTATCGAGGCATCCCAGGATATTCATCAGCGTTGACTTGCCGGAACCCGATGGCCCCATGAGCGCCACGTACTCATTCTCACTGATAAGCAGGTTTATGCCTTTCAGCACGGGCAGTTCCTGCTTGCCGAGGTAATAACTTTTGCGAATATCATTGAGCCTGATTACTTCCTTCATGTTGTTGTTGACAGTTTGCAGTTGACAGTTTCCCCCAAGTTTTCAAAAATACACATAATTTCATCCTTTGTATGCGCTTTTCACCTAATTGCATGTTCCTGCGCCGCGCTATCAAACAAAATCACAAAAAATAGAATTGATTTTTCGCAATTTCAGCTATTCTATTTAACTGTGTGTTACTACTATGGTCAAACATGAAAGTAGTGTTCAAATAAAGAAGTAACGCTGGTCATTGCGAGCCGCATAATATTTTTCCGATGGGCTTTCTTGTTACTGTCCTTGCGGCAAAGCAACCTCACAAAATTTGCCTTGCCTTGTTTGAGATTGCTTCGCCGTTCGGGGCTTCCTGGCATTATCAAGGTCAATACCCGGCTCGCAAGGACCAGAATAATTACCTGAGTTTTCCCCACATTTTATACACTACAGGCTAAAAATGAAGCTGGGTTTGCAGTTTCATTTTTTTTGTGTTTCTTTGTAGTGTATAAATTGTACACTACATGGCATTC
>CAISOH010000388.1 GCA_903887005.1 uncultured Bacteroidota bacterium
AAATCATTAAAGCTCTGTAACTATGGCATATGATTTGTTTTTGATAAGAATAAAAACTATGATCTTATGACATCACCACCATATTGAAAATACCAGCATGCTTTAGCATCCGATCTGTTTAGGGTATTCCCACTGAATGAATGAAAAAGCCGGTAAAAACGGCTATTACTATAATATATATAAAAAAGCAAAACAACTCCTGTAGTATAGCTGAATCGAGGATGTCAGAAAATACGTGGAAATAAAATATTATCATTTAAAACAATAAAACAAATAGACATGAAAAATAAAATCATAGTACTCTTGACGTTTTTTTTAGCCACCACATCTTTACAGGCTCAGACACAATTGAGATTAGATCCATTCTATCCTTATAGTAAATACTCAATCGGCATTGGGATGGGCTTTACTAAACTATATGGCGATTGGAATAATTCAAAATCCGAACCGGTTCTAAAGGTCAGTGTTGCACGTAATGCAAATGAATGGGTAAATGTAAATTTTGAATTGCAAAAAGGCGGCCTTAATGACTTTGAACCAAAAAACCTATATACTACCGGATTAAATGCATATAATAATTTTACAGCTGGCGCTATTACAGGAAATATTGCATTGGGTGAGCTGTTCAACTGGCCTAAAAACTTCCTCATGAAGCAATTATATGGAATATATTTTGGCGCAGGTATTGGATATATGCATAACCTTACCGATATTACTCTTAAGTACAGGTACAGCCAGTGATAATTTCCTTATAAATGACGCTGAGCCCGGGACCATAAAAACCAAAAGCAGTAACTTTTATTTACCTATGAACCTGGGAATAGATTTGCATATTACTAAAGTAACTATGCTTAATATTAACTACCAGATGAACTATGCTTTTTCCGATTATGTTGATGGATACAAGTTTAGCAGAGCGAACTCTCTTAACTTACATAACGACCTTTATTCTGCTTTAATATTTGGCCTGCATTTCTATATTGGAGAAATAAGTATGACTCCAAACAGAAAATAGTTCCGGTAATTCAGTTGAAAAACAATAAAATAGCCCCTTTTTTCCTGGGTCATTTTATAGCACTGATTTTGTCGGGTTTCCCCAGGGAGTCTTTTATATTGTTATACCGACAATTCATTTTTTAGTTCCTGTAATGCAAATTCAAGAATCTCCATATGGTCAAAGGCTAATTCTGTCAGGTCTTTGACATTGACCCATTGTGCATCGGCCGCATCATCACCACCTGCAACTTTATGATCCTTTGCATCAGCGAATGCATAGTAAACAACCGAAACAGTACGGAATCGTGAATCACGGCCTAATTTGCCAAATGTGTGTAATTGCGTCATGCCGGGTAATTTCATGCCGGTCTCTTCTTCCAGTTCTCTGGTGGCTGCGGTTTCCAGTTCCTCATCATCTTCCACAAAGCCACCGGGGAATGCCCACATTCCTTTAAACGGTTCGTTTTTTCGCTTGACAAGTAATATCTGCAAATGTTCCGCACCCTTGCTGAACACCATAGCATCAGTTGTTACTTTAATATTCTGGTTAAGCATATTATACTGTAAAAGGTATAAATTTGTGCATTTATTATTTGAGGGCTTTGCGGTCTTTGTTTTGTGTAATTTACTAGCAATCAAATAATTGTACTTTGCGGCTTTGCGCCTTTGCGAGAGACATTTTTCGCCTGTTATACCCCGTAAGGAGTATAATTCAATAGACGTGGCTTATTTCTTAAACAACCGGAAAATATCCATCCCATTGCCATAAACCATTAAAGTAAGGATCAATACCAGCCCAACGGTAGTAGCTTTTTCCATTACCTTCTCACTTACTTTTCTGCCTGATATCATTTCGAATAAAAGGAAGAGTACATAACCGCCATCAAGCCCGGGTATGGGTAACAGGTTCATGAAAGCAAGTATAATTGACAGGAATGCGGTTAGCATAAGGAATTTTTCCATATTAAATTCGTCAGGAAATATTTTCCCTATAGTAATGAAACCTCCGAGGCTTTCGCTCGCCTTCACTTCTTTGGAGGTGAATAACATTTTTAAAGAGCTTGCGTAATTACCTACTTTCTCAAAGGCGAATGAACTGCCTTTTCCAACTGCCTGTGCCGGGTTATATTTTATTGTTTCAAATTGAAAGAATCTATCTCTCGATGGTGCAAATCCTAAAATTTTATTTTCAGGTACAATTCCTGTCAGGGTTTTTTCCTGTCCGTCCCTCATAACAGTAAGTACTATCTGCTGGCCTGCTAATGTGCGTTTTATACTATCGAACTCATCATAAAACCTGACTGGCATACTGTTTACCGCAATCACGCTGTCGCCATGTTTCATATCCATCTTGGCAGCCTCCGATCCTTTTGATACATCATCAACTACCAATGGAAAGCGAGGAGCTATAAACGAGCCTTTCTCTCTTGTAATAATGGAATGTATGATTCCGGGTTTAATGTCAATATTTACATTCTGGTTATCACGTAAAACCTGTATGGTTTTGGCGTCATTAAATGCAATTTCAGTCACTATATTTTCAAATCTTTCTACCTTCCTTCCATCTACGGAAGTTATCATATCGCCATTGTGCAATCCTATGGTTTTGGCTACGCTATCCACCATTATACCATATTTTGCATTTCGTATCGGCAGGTATTCTTCACCATAAATGCTGAAAATGGCTATGTACAGGATGATGGCAAGCAAAACATTTACAATAATACCTCCCAGCATAATGAACAGCCGCTGGTATGGTTTTTTCGAGCGGTATTCCCATGGTTGGGGAGGGAGTGCCATTTGTTCTGTATCCATGCTCTCGTCCACCATACCTGATATCTTCACATAGCCCCCCAGCGGGAACCAGCCTATACCATATTCCGTATCGCCTTTCTTCTTTTTAAATAAAGAAAAATTAAGCAGTCCTGAGAAAGGAAAAAGAAAATCGAAGAACAGGTAGAACTTCTCTACACGGGTTTTGAATAATCTTGCAAAAAAGAAATGCCCGAACTCATGTAAAACGATCAGTAAAGACAGGGAGGCGAATAATTGCAGCACTTTTACCCAGGTGCCCGACATTAATATGATTGTATTTAAGTGCATATTGTTTTAAGTCAAAAGTAAAAGTTAAAAGCTAAAAGTTGCAGATTTAGTAATCAAGTTAATCTCAACATTTGTCTTCCATCCTTAAACTGGTATTAATAATATTTATAAATTCATTAACGATATGCAATATTAAACAAAAGTCAGAAGCCAATAACCAATTTTTGTATTAATACCAGATTACTTAACACACTTTTGGGTTTTAGCTAAGTCAAGTATTAAGATGGCTGGGATAACACACTTTTTGGTTTTGCCTTTTAACTTTTGCCCCCTTAATAAATAGATAACTGGCTTTTTTTCAAAAATTCAGTAGCGTAAGTGCGTGCATCTGTATCTGATTGTTCATATTCTTCTATCGTTGGATGCTCAATAAATGGCACACACTCCAAAGTTTTTTCTATCATTTCGCTCATTTCCAGGAACCCTACTTTGTTTTGCAAAAAAGAGTGTACTACCATTTCATTGGCGGCATTGAGCACACAGGGCACATTTCCGCCTTTGAACATCGCTTCTTTCGCGATAGCAAGGTTGCGGAAAGTTTTATAATCGGCTGCTTCAAAAGAAAGCTTTGGATAATCTTTGAAATCGAGGCGCTTATACTTATTATGGATCCGGTGAGGGAACGCAATGGCGTATTGTATGGGCAGCTTCATATCAGGCAATCCCATTTGCGACTTTATGGAGCCATCCGTAAACTGCACCATAGAGTGTATGATAGACTGCGGATGGATGACCACCTCTATTTGCTCATTCTCTAATCCGAACAGCCATTTCGCCTCTATCATTTCCAGCCCTTTATTCATAAGCGTGGCGCTGTCAATAGATATTTTAGCGCCCATGCTCCAGTTAGGATGCTGGAGTGCGTGCGATGCCTTTACATTCACCAGGTAGTTGGGTTTCCGCCCGAGAAACGGGCCTCCCGAAGCGGTGAGAATAATCTTCTCTACCTTATTAATGTCCTCTCCCGCCAGGCATTGGAATATTGCAGAGTGTTCACTGTCCACCGGTATTATCGGCACTCCTTTTGCGCGCGCCTGCTGCATCACTAATTCACCGGCCACCACCAATGTTTCCTTATTGGCGAGGGCTACGCGTTTTCCTGCATTTATAGCAGCCAGCACAGACCTTAAACCCGCAAACCCGAGAATAGCCCCCAATACCGTATCCACTGTATCCCATTCCACCACATCGCACAGCGCCTTCTGCCCGGTAAAGACTTTTATAGGAAGCATCAGCAACGCTTCTTTTACTTCTTTATACTTCGCTTCGTCAGTAATCACCACTGCGTTCGGCTTATATTTCTTTGCCTGCTCTATCAGCAGAGTGGCGTTGCGGTGCGCACTGAGCACCTCCACTTCAAAAAGGTCAGGATGTTCCGATACTACTTCCAATGCCTGTGTCCCTACAGAACCTGTAGAGCCCAGTATAGCTAAACGCTTCATGCACTCAATTTTAATTATTGACGATACTTAATCCTCAAAGGTATTGAAAATTCCAGCCAGAATAAATGATTTAATAATTGAAGAGGAAAGGATAAGGAGAAAATGAGATGCTTTATCGTGCTTAATGCAAAGTCATGAACATAAGTATTATTAAACCCGAAGGGTTGATATTATTTTAACGCGAGTTCGATGATAAATATCAGTTTATTAGCCAAGCCTTTTATATTTTGATGCTAATAATGGTATTTGTTGAGGTCTTGGAGGTGTCCCACACCTTTTCGGTGTGAGACACCTGTGCTAAATATAGTTAACTTATTGATTGCCAAATCAATAATCGTCGAACTCACGTTATTTTAGAATGCAGCCAGTCCAGGCAGTGATGACCTCATAGAAAAATACCTGTTCCTTACTACTTCACACGATTGTAATACTTAATTAATAAAGTTATATATTGCCAAAGAGCGCTCCGCCGGGAACACCGGCGGAGCGCTGAATTTTAAGGGTTGCTTCAATTTTTTTGCTAAGTAAGAAATTAATTTTTTTGAAACTTAAAGGGTGTATCTATTCTTTAATGATTCTTATAATTTCCTTTTCTCCGTCTTTATTCACTACTTGTCCCACATACACGCCCTTTTGCAAATACGCTATATTCAACGTTTCTTTATCAGAAGAAATGGTAGTCTTATAAACTTCTTTACCAACTACATCATATAAAATAAATGTAGCTTGATTTGCATTTTCAATTGTTAACTCATCTGTTACAGGGTTTGGATAAACTGTAATTGTATGTTTATCAAATCCAGCGGTTAGGTTTATTATTCCTACATTTCCTACGCGAACTACAACAGTATCGTAAGTGATATGCCCACACACATCGAGTGCCATTACATAGTTTGTAGTAACATTAGGGTGTACTTTAAGGCTTGCTTTATTGCTGTCTATTATTACACCATTTACATACCAGTAAACAGGAAGATAGGTATCAATCGTATCTCCTATTACCACACTATCTGTGCTACCCGTAGGGATAACTCTATCAGGACCTGCATTTGCAATTGTATTACTCGCTATTACGCTAATATCATCAACTAAGTACCATGTATAGGCACCATATGCAATCCCCAACGTTGTATCATAGAGCGGATAAATGCTGGTATGCGATGAGTCTGTAAAGTTTCCAATAGTAATATACTTTTCAGTGCCAATGGAAGTAAAGGTTCCTTGCACTTTTACCCAATTGATAGAATCTTTAATAATTGAATTTTCGATTATCTGTGGTGTATATTGTGTTTGAATTAATCCGAAATGATGAGTAGTATCAATCGTACCATTATCAAAATAAGCACCAATGTGATTAACCGCATTAACAGAACCTATCTCCAAATTAACATAAAATGTAACACAATAAGCCTGGTCTGCTATAAGTGGCTTGCATAAATGCCCTTGAAGGTAATCACGCATATATGGGTCTGTTGATGTAGAATTTTCAAACATTTGCACTTGTGCCATTCCATTTCCAGTCCGGGGATAACAATGAAACAATGAGCCATAAGGCACGCCAACTCCACTACTTATTGCCGCACATGCATTGCAATATTCTGTTACACCATATGGGTCATGTACCCAATCAGGAGCGCTCCAGCCAGAATCTAAGCTCGTCCAGTGAATAGCATAATTTATTTCGTCACCTTTATCCGGACAGTTTGTATATTGTTCCAGACTTGGATTCATAACATAATTCACTTGCGCACTTCCAAGTGCGCAAGTGAATGAGAACAACATTATTAGAAAATATTTCATTCCATTTTATTAATCAAATATACATTTTATTTTTTACTTACCACAAATCTAAAGTTGAACCTTCGCCCCTGACTGTCAGTAAGTAGTAACATATATACTCCCCTGGTCGAAGCGTCTCGTTTCGTCCTTCAATGTGCAAGCGTCCCGCTTGCGAAATAAATATGAGTTGTAGTATAGTATTTTAGAATTCAGGCAGTCCAACCTTACACCCTCTGGTCGAAGCGTCCGCTTCGTCCTAATATGCGCAAGTGTCCCGCTTGCGAAATAAGCACCAGGATATTGTATGACTTTTAAGAATGCCTATTAGCACCAGGCTAAATCCGGCCTCATTGCCTTCATTTTTAAGCATCTGCCCCCACCAAAATCCCAGAACCCCACTAAAAAAACACAAAAGTTCACAGGAATCCCCTATCTTTGCACCCCCTCTAAAAGTTGCTGAGCCCAATAATAGCAATACTTTAGAGGGTGGCAGAAAAAGAATTTAAATTTTATTAAAAAAAGTTTGCTGAATCAAAACAACTCATTACCTTTGCAGTCCCAAATTTTAGGGCGTTTAGAAGATATATAACATCTCGTTGGCTCAGAATAAGATTGCAGTATTTTAGTATAAAGTTATAATAGAAGATATTTATAAGTTATGTCACAGCGTATCAGAATAAAGCTAAAATCTTACGACCATAACCTGGTTGATAAATCAGCGGATAAAATCGTTAAGACTGTGCGCAATACAGGAGCGGTGGTTACAGGCCCTATTCCGTTGCCAACAGAGAAGAAGATCTTTACCGTATTGCGCTCGCCGCACGTTAATAAGAAGAGCCGTGAGCAGTTCCAGCTTTGCACACACAAACGCTTACTGGATATATACACCTCTTCTTCCCGTACAGTTGACGCGCTTTCAAAGCTTGATTTACCCAGCGGTGTAGAAGTAGAAATAAAAGCATGATGAACTCTGCCTCCCATTCAGTAAGATATGTGGAATAGAGTAAAAGTTCTTTAGAAATGATAGATAACCCGACCCTCTCCCTCGGAGAGGGTCGGGGAGAGGTCTAGTTCTTTAATAAATTGAAAAAACAGCTTATCCCGGACCTTCCGATTCATCGGAAAATAAGGACCCGGGCGCTTGGCTAAAACATAATAATATAATGAAAGGTATTATTGGTAAAAAAATCGGTATGACCAGCATATTCGAAGCTAATGGCAAGCAAACAGCTTGTACCATTATCGAAGCCGGACCATGTGTGGTTACTCAAAAGAAAACCGTAGTTACCGACGGTTATGATGCACTCCAAATCGCTTTTGGCGAAGCTAAGGTAAAGAATACGACCAAAGCGCTCATCAATCACTTCGCCAAGTCATCCACGACCCCAAAAAGCGTAGTAAAAGAACTTCGGAATTGTTCCATTGATAAACAGGTAGGTGAAGATATCACCTGCGAAATATTTACAGAAGGTGAAAAGGTAAGCGTTATCGGTACCACCAAGGGTAAAGGTTTCCAGGGGGTTGTAAGGCGTCACGGATTTAGCGGTGTGGGTGAAGCTACCCATGGCCAGCACGACCGTTCACGCGCTCCCGGTTCTATCGGTGGTTCATCTTATCCCAGCCGCGTATTTAAAGGTATGCGGATGGGTGGCCGTATGGGTACTGATCGTGTAAAGATCAAGGCCCTGCGCGTTGTAAAAATATTCCCTGAGCAGAACTACATATTAATCAGCGGTTCAGTGCCAGGACATAACGGATCTATTGTTTTAATTCAGAATTAATTTAGTCATGCAAGTTGACGTTTTAAATAGTAAAGGTGAAAAGACAGGCCGTTCGGTAGAACTTCCGGACGACATATTCAATGTCGAGCCCAACGATCATTGTATTTATCTCGCGGTAAAACAATATCTCGCTGCGCAACGCCAGGGTACGCATAAGACAAAGACCCGCGCTGAAGTGCATGGTTCTTCCAAGAAACTGCACAAGCAAAAAGGTACCGGTGGTTCCCGTAAAGGTAATATCCGTAACCCATTGTATAAAGGCGGTGGTACTGTCAATGGCCCGTTGCCCCATGGTTACGATTTCAAACTGAACCGTAAAGTGAAGGACCTTGCCAAAATATCCGCGCTTGTTTATAAAGCCCGTGAAAATAAGATAGTGATCCTGGAAGATTTGAAACTGGAAACGCCGAAAACAAAGGATTTCTCCGCCATGCTCAGTGCATTGCGTGGAGATAGCAGAAAAACAATGGTGGTATTGCCTGAGCATGACTCCAATGTCTATCTGAGTGGCCGCAACCTGGCGAATAACAAAACAGTTGTACTGAGCGATATGAATACTTACGACCTTACAAATACCGGGGTGGTAATATTTACGGAATCAGCAGCCAAGATGTTTACGGAAACAGAAGTTGCAGAAGAAGCGGCATAAATAATTGATTAGCTGATTAGCAGATTTGATAATCAGCAGATTGAAACAAGTTCTTTAATAAAATCAAAAACAGGGCTAATGTGGAACATTAGCTAATTAGCTAGTCAGCTAATCAGCTAATCAATACTTCAGCTAATTAAAAAAATAAAAAGATGAAACTATCTGAAGTGTTGGTACGGCCGGTGATAACCGAAAAGGTAAATCTCCAGATGGAGCGCATGGGCCGCTATACATTCGTGGTGGGCAAGCAAGCCAATAAGCTGGAAATAAAGAAGGCCGTAGAAGATTTTTACGGAGTAAAAGTAGCTGATGTAAATACAGTGGTAGTGCCTGCAAAAAGCAAAACTCGTTTTACAAAAGCTGGTTTACTGGCAGGTCGTAAGCCTTCGTATAAAAAAGCAATAGTTACCCTTGCAAAAGGAGATACTATTGACCTGTTTACAAATTAGTAAAAATTTTGCTGATTAGCTGATTTGATAATTAGCTGATTGATACGTGAATTAAAAAAGTGAAGTAATAACAATGATGTAGGACATTAGCTAATCAGCTAATCAGCACATCAGCTAATTAAAGAATAAAAATGGCATTACGTAAATATAAACCGGTAACAGCCGGAACACGCTGGAGAATAGGTAACGCTTACGCGGAAATTACCACTGATAAGCCTGAAAAGAGCTTACTGGAACACCAGAAAAATACTGCTGGCCGTAACTTTCAGGGCCGCAGGGCAATGCGTTATATGGGTGGCGGAAACAAAACCATGTACCGTCTTGTTGATTTTAAGCGTAATAAGGCTGATATTAAAGCAACTGTAAAGACTATTGAGTACGATCCGAATCGTACTGCATTCATAGCGCTGTTGCATTATGCTGATGGGGAAAAACGTTACATTATAGCTCCGCAGGGACTGGAAGTTGGTACTTCTATAATAAGTGGTCCTGCTGTTGCTCCTGAAGTTGGAAATGCATTGTTGCTGAAAAACATGCCGCTTGGTACTGTTATTCATAACATAGAATTGCAGCCAGGCAAGGGCGGTGCCCTTGCACGTTCAGCCGGAACTTATGCGCAGTTGAATAACAAGGAAGAAAAATATTGTGTATTGAAAATGCCTAGCGGCGAGCTACGCAAAGTGTTAGGTACTTGCATGGCTACGGTAGGTATAGTTTCTAATAGCGACCATGCCCTCCAGTCAATGGGTAAAGCAGGCCGTAATGTTTGGAAAGGTATCCGTCCGAGAGTGCGTGGTGTAGCGATGAACCCGGTAGATCACCCGATGGGTGGCGGTGAAGGCCGTTCATCAGGCGGTCACCCGCGTAGCCGTAAGGGTAAGTACGCTAAGGGCGAAATTACACGTAACACAACAAAGGGATCGAATAAACTGATCATTCAGCGCAGGAATGGTAAGAAATTATCATCGAAATTCAAAAAATAAAAACCCCGGCCCCTAAAGGGAGGTAAGGTTTAATTTAATAAGAGTAAGAGTAAATAAATTTTAATAATAGAACTCAATATAAGCCCCTTTAGGGGTTTGGGGTAAAAAAGTCAAGAAAATGGCTCGTTCAATAAAAAAAGGACCTTACGTAGATGCTAACCTGGATAAAAAGGTTATGGCGATAGCAGAAGGCAAAGCGAAGAAAGGTGTATTAAAAACCTGGAGCCGCCGCAGCACTATCACGCCGGACTTTGTTGGCCAGACTTTCGCTGTGCATAATGGCAATAAGTTTATACCGGTATATGTTACTGAGTATATGGTTGGGCATAAACTGGGTGAGTTTTCACCTACCCGCAACTTCAAAGGCCATAGCGGCACTAAGCAGTAGTTGGTTGATTTGTTAAAAGGTAAAAGTTTTAAAAGTCTGTAGTTGCAGATTGTAGTTTTAAGGTAATCAGCTAATTAGCTAATCTGCTAATCAGCTAATAAAAAAATCAGCTAATTAGTTAATCAGCTAATCAGCTAATAAAAAAAATAAATAATGGAAGCTGTTGCTCGCTTACGAAATTTACCAACCTCCCCCCGCAAGATGCGCCTTTTGGCTGATCTGATACGCGGTATGGAAGTGGAACAGGCGTTGAATACCTTGAAATTCAGCACCAAACATCCTTCAGTGCCGCTTGAAAAGTTGTTACTGAGCGCTGTTGCAAACTGGAGAGTAAAAAATGAAGGTGTGGATGTGGCCGAGGCCAACCTGTATGTAAAAACCATATTCGTTGATGGCGGCCGTGTATTGAAACGGATGCGCCCGGCGCCACAAGGCCGTGCTTACAGGGTTCGCAAACGCAGCAATCACATAACAATAATGGTGGATAGCCGGAATGCAGTAACCGAAAATGCTAACGAAGAAAATTCAAATATTCAAGCTTAATAATATAAAGTAATGGGTCAAAAATGTAATCCTATAGGTAACAGGTTGGGCATCATCCGCGGATGGGATTCAATGTGGTATGGAGAAAAAAAGGACTTCGGCCAGAAACTAGTTGAAGATCACAAGATTCGTAATTACCTCAACGCGCGTATCAATAAAGGAGGAATCTCCCGGATTGTAATTGAGCGTACGCTTGGTAAACTGATCGTAACCATACACACTTCAAAGCCTGGTATTATCATAGGTAAGGGCGGTACAGAAGTTGACCGTATTAAGGAAGAGCTCAAAAAGCTTACCAAGAAAGAAGATGTGCAGATCAACATAATGGAGATCCGCCGTCCTGAACTTGACGCCATGATAGTAGGTGAAACTATTGCACGCCAGATCGAAGGCCGTGTCAGCTACAAACGCGCTATTAAAATGGCTATTTCTACAGCTATGCGTATGGGAGCTGAAGGTATCAAGATCAAAGCAAGCGGTCGTCTCAACGGATCTGAAATAGCCCGTAGCGAAGAATTTAAGCAAGGCAGGACCCCATTACATACTTTCCGTATGGATATTGATTACGCTTCGGTTTATTCAATGACTGTATATGGAAAAATAGGTTTGAAAGTGTGGGTTTGTAAAGGTGAAGTATTAGGCAAACGTGAACTAAACCCGAATTTCTCTGCAAATTCAGATAGCCGTGGCAATCGTCCGGCTGGAGGATTCCAGGGCGCTGAAACTCGTGGCGGTGAGCGCGGCGGAGAACGTGGAGAACGTCGCGGTGGTGGAGGTGAGCGTGGCGGAGAACGTCGCGGTGGTGGCGGAACCGGTGGCGGTGATCGCAGGGGCGGTGGCGGCGCAGGCCGTGGCGGTTCCGGAGGCGGTGGTGGCCGTACAGGTGGCGCAGGTAGCGGTGCTGGTGGCGGAAACCGTGGCGGTGGCGGCGGCGGACGCAGATAATTGAATAATATTCCTGGAATACATTAATAAAAATTTGTAACAATGTTACAACCGAAAAAAACAAAACATCGTAAAGCGCATAAAGGCAGGATCAGAGGTAACGCACAACGTGGGGCTATGATCGCATTTGGTTCATTTGGCCTCAAATCCATGGAACCAAAGTGGATCACCAACCGCCAGATAGAAGCTGCGCGCCAGGCATTGACCCGCCACATGAAACGTGAAGGTAATGTATGGATCCGTATTTTCCCTGATAAGCCAATAACCCGGAAGCCAGCAGAAGTGCGTATGGGTAAAGGTAAAGGTAGCCTCGAATTCTGGGCTGCAGTGGTGAAACCCGGAATGATCATGTTTGAACTGGATGGTGTTCCGATGAAGGTAGCGCAGGAAGCATTATTGCTGGCAGCACAGAAATTACCTATCAGGACGAAATTTGTAGTTCGTCATGATTATGCAGGAGAATAATTTTTTGGAATTTGGATTGTTCCTTATAATAAATTGGACAAAGAATAGTTGGGAATAGAAGTTAACAGGAAGCAGCGTTCGACTTTATACTTTCGACTTTCGACTAAAACTAAGTAAAATGGCAAAAACAAAACAAACGAAGGTGGATGACTACCGCTCACTGGACAATGAAGCGCTGAATGAAAAGATCAGCGATGAGGAAATGCGCCTGAAGAAAACAAAGTTCAGCCATGCGGTAAATCCGATTGAAAACCCATTGGCTATCAAGACACAACGTCGTGCAATAGCCCGTTTGAAAACTGAACAGCGCAAAAGAGCATTAGGTTTCTAATAACATTTATAGATGTCAATTATGACGATTGAAAGAAAAAGCAGGAAAACCCGTATAGGGGTAGTAAGCAGCAACAAGATGACAAAAACCATCACTGTTACTGTTGAACGTAAAGTGAAACACCCCATTTATGGTAAGTTTCTTAAAAAATCATCAAGCTTCCATGCACATGATGAGCAAAATGGTGCCGGTATTGGCGACATTGTCCGGATAATGGAAACACGTCCTTTGAGCAAGACCAAGCGCTGGCGCCTGGTAGAAATTATTGAAAAAGCTAAGTAACCTTAAAGATGATACAACAAGAATCCCGGCTCAATGTAGCCGACAACAGCGGAGCCAAAGAAGTACTTTGCATACGTGTGTTGGGCAATTCGGGACAAGATTACGCTGGTATTGGTGACAAGATCGTAGTAACTGTTAAGGATGCGCTCCCAGGTGGTGGTATAAAGAAAGGTACCGTATCAAAAGCGGTTATCGTTCGTACTAAAAATAAGCTGCGCCGCAAAGATGGCTCTTACATCAGTTTTGATGATAATGCAGTCGTTTTGCTCAATCAGGCTGATGACCCGCGTGGTACCCGTATTTTCGGCCCGGTAGCCCGTGAATTGCGTGATAAGGGATACATGAAAATTGTTTCCCTCGCACCGGAAGTATTGTAAAATTTGTTGTACCTTTGCAGCCCGTTAGAAAAAAAGCGGCAAAATACAACGCTAAATTCATAGTAAAGTGAATAAGAGATTCAAACCAAAGTTCAATATTAAAAAAGGCGACAACGTGGTTGTTCTTGCCGGGGATGATAAAGACCGCAGCCAGCCACGTAAAGTGCTTTCGGTGAATCCCACTGAAGGCCGTGTGCTTATCGAAGGTGTAAACCTCGTAACCAAGCACCTGAAGCCAAACGCCCAGAATCCTCAGGGCGGCATAGTAAAGGAAGAAGCGCCTATACACATCTCTAACGTGATGTTGTGGGATGCAAAATCCAAAGCTCCGGCACGTGTAAAACGCGACCGTACAGAAACAGGTTTTGTACGTATTTCTAAAAAATCAGGGGAGGCAATAAAATAATGGCAACGACAACAACAAAAAGCCCGAAGTCCGGCGCTCCAGGTAAAGGTGCAAATAAAGTGGAAGGTGGCAACCAGGTTGCGCTGCCATCCTCATACAAGCCAAGGTTACTTAATAAGTACAGGGATGAAGTAGTACCCGCTCTGATGAAAAAATTCGGGTATAAATCAATCATGCAGTCTCCTCGTCTGGTGAAGATTTGTATGAACCAGGGTGTGAAAGGCGCTACTTCTGATAAGAAGGTAGTAGATGACGCTGTAAATGAAATGACGCTGGTTTCAGGGCAAAAAGCAATAGCTACTATGTCTAAAAAAGACATATCTAACTTCAAATTGCGTAAGAATATGCCTATTGGATGCCGTGTTACTTTACGCAATGTAAAGATGTATGAATTCCTTGACCGTTTTATTTCTGTATCCCTGCCACGCGTTCGTGACTTTAAAGGTATCAGTGAGAAATCATTTGACGGACGTGGAAATTATACATTGGGTATCACAGAGCAGATCATCTATCCTGAAATAGATATTGACAAGATAGCACGTATCAGCGGTATGGATATAACTTTTGTTACCACCGCAAAGACGAATGAAGAAGCGTATGAACTTTTGAAAGAAATGGGCATGCCTTTTACAGGAATGGATAAAACCGGTAAATAGTTGACAGTTAACAGTTGGCAATTATCAGTTTGCCAGGAGTTGTAGCTAAGTTAACTTAAAATATAAACTTTAAAAAAGTGTCTTTAGACTTAAATACTAAAGACTTAGGACTAGAATATGGCAAAAGAATCAGTAAAAGCCCGCCAGCGCAAGCGCGAACACATGGTAGCTAAGTATGCCGCAAAACGCACAGCCCTGAAGGAAGCAAAAGATTACGCAGGTCTTGATAAACTTCCGCGTAATTCATCTGCAGTACGCCTCAGGAACCGTTGCCAGCTTACCGGCCGCCCAAGAGGATACCTACGCTATTTTGGCGTATGCCGCTTAGTGTTCCGCGACATGGCATTGGATGGCAAAATACCAGGTGTACGTAAAGCAAGCTGGTAAAACCCTGTCCGCAACTGCGGAAGGAAAAACGTTTCAAAGTCGGGGGAGGCGAAAGCACTTCCGGTACTCGTAACAAAATTTATTTACAAAAACTCAATTAGAAAAATGGTAACAGATCCAATAGCAGATTTCCTGACCCGTATCCGCAACGCCCAGATGGCCCGTCATCGTATTGTAGAGATCCCCGCTTCTAATGTAAAGAAGCGCATTACAGAGATACTGTATGAAAAAGGTTATATTCTGAAATACAAATTTGAGGATGATAACAAACAAGGCCTTATCAAGATAGCTTTGAAGTATGATCCACAATCAAAGGACCCTGCTATTAAGTCATTGGAGCGTATCAGCCGTCCGGGCCTGCGCCAGTATGCAAAACCATCGGATATTCGCCGTGTACAAAATGGTTTGGGAATAGCTATCGTGTCAACCTCCAAAGGGGTGATGACGGATAAGGAAGCCCGTACTCAGAATGTAGGTGGTGAAGTAATGTGTAATATCTATTAATTAGCAGATTAGCTAATGTGATGATATGCTGATTGGCACGAGTATAATAAGTGAAGTAATAATTATGATGTAGTAAATCAGCTAATAAGCTAATCATCACATCAGCTAATAAAAATAAAATGATGTAGGAAATCAGCTTATAAGCTAATTATCACATCAGCAAATAAAAGAAACAGGCTGATAATATAAGTTCTCTATACGGTAACTGAACACAGCTTTTAATTTTTGAATTTTAACTTTTGAATTTTTAATTTATGTCTCGTATAGGTAAAAAACCGATAGTAATTGAAAAGGGTGTTACTGCAACCATTTCCTCAACAAATGAGTTTGTGGTTAAAGGCCCTAAAGGGGAGTTGAGCCAGTCAATTGACCGTGATATCAAAGTAAATATTTCAGGTGACCAGATCACTATTGAGCGTCCAACCGACCAAATCCGTCACCGTGCACTGCATGGTTTGTACCGCTCCCTCATCGCAAATATGATGGTTGGCGTTACAACCGGATTTAAGAGAGAACTGGAACTGGTAGGTGTGGGTTATCGTGCAGCCGTAGCCGGCCAGCAGATAGACCTGGCTTTAGGTTTTTCACATAATATCATATTTGAATTACCTAAGGAAATAAAAGCATCCGCTATTGCAGAAAAAGGACAAAACCCAAGGATAATCCTTGAGTCGAATGATAAACAATTACTTGGACAAATAGCCGCTAAATTACGCAGCCTCCGTAAACCGGAACCATATAAAGGTAAAGGTATTCGTTATTCTAATGAGATTGTTCGTCGTAAGGCAGGTAAGTCGGCAGGTAAGTAATTAGGTTAAAACGTTAATCAGGTAACAGGTTAATTAGTCGGGATATACATTTTTAGATTTTGACTTTTAACTTTTGATTTTAAAAATAAAATTCCGGTAGCCATTTCGCCAAAAGCGTATGAGCCCGTAAAACTCAGATAATATGCCACAAGATCATAAAGTATTACGCCGTCAGAAGTTGCGTTGGCGCATACGCACAAAACTCCATGGTACTGCCCAGAAGCCAAGGCTTTCTGTATTCCGCAGTAACGTAGATATTTATGTGCAACTCATAGACGATAATAACGGTGCTACATTAGCTGCCGCAAGTTCACGTGAAAAAGATATTGCAGCGGCAGGTGGAAACAAGGTCGCAAAGTCTTTGAACGTTGGTAAGGCAATAGCCCAGAAAGCTAAGGCTTTGGGAATCGAAGCCTGTGTATTTGACCGTGGAGGTTATCTGTATCATGGCCGTGTGAAGTCAGTAGCTGACGGTGCCCGCGAAGGAGGATTGAAGTTTTAAATTGATTAGCTGATTAGCTGGTTAGCTGATTAGCTGATGTTGTAAAAATAAAAATACTAAATGAGTGCCGTTAGCTAATCAACTAATAAGCACATCAGCTAATAAAAAAATAAAATGGCGAAGATAACAATAAATCGCATAAAGGGCGGAGACCTGGATTTACATGAAAAAGTAGTGTCGATCAACCGTGTGGTAAAAACTACAAAGGGTGGCCGAGCATTCAGCTTTTCAGCGCTTGTAGTTGTTGGTAACGGCAATGGTGTTGTAGGTCACGGGCTTGGAAAAGCAAAAGAAGTACAGGAAGCAATAACCAAAGGCATTGATGATGCCAAGAAAAACCTTATCAGGGTTCCTGTAATGCATGGTACTATACCTCATGAACAACTGGCTAAGGAAGGCGCTGCTAAAGTGATGATCAGGCCGGCTGCGCATGGTACCGGTGTAATAGCAGGAGGCAGTATGCGTGCTGTATTGGAAGCTGCAGGTATTACCGATGTGCTTTCAAAATCACTAGGTTCGGCTAACCCGCATAATGTGGTTAAAGCAACATTCACTGCATTAGCTATGTTGCGAGAGCCGGTACAGGTGGCAAAGCAGCGTAATATCAGCCTGAAGAAGGTGTTTAACGGATAGTTTAAGGAATTAGTAATTTGGGATTGGGAATTGGGATTGTTTTGAAATTTCTAATCATCCGGAGAATTTTGAATTTTTACTTTTGAATTTTGAATTTATATGTCTAAGATAAAGATAACACAGGTAAAAAGCGGTATAGACCGCATGGAGCGCCAGAAACGCACGCTTAAAGCGTTGGGTCTGCGCAAGATGCATTACACTGTAGAAGTGGAAGCAACCCCGCAGATTCTGGGTATGGTCAAAGCCGTACACCATCTTGTGAAAGTAGAAGAAGTAAAATAATTTTCTTAACTGATTTGCGAGCGGTTACACATTCCGCGCAAGTTCAAAAATTGTAACAATGCAACTGCATAATCTGAAACCTGCAGAAGGTTCAACAAAAAAAGTAAAGCGTATAGGCCGCGGACAAGGCAGCGGACATGGCGGCACCTCTACAAAAGGTAGCAAAGGCCAGCAGGCACGTACCGGCAGTAAAACCAAAAGAGGCTTTGAAGGCGGCCAGATGCCACTTCAGCGCCGTATGCCAAAACGCGGATTTATCAATCCTTTCCGTGTAGAATACAAAGTGTTTAATCTTGGCCAGATAGATTTCCTGGTTGAAAAATATAACTTACCGGAATTTACACCGGACATCCTCTATATCAATGGCCTGATCAACCGTACCGACCTGGTAAAAATATTAGGCAACGGGGAAATCAAAACCACTATAGCTTTCAAGGTAAACGCGGTGAGCGCAAAAGCCAAAGAAGCAATAGCTGCAGCCGGAGCTACTCTGGAAATTCTTTAGAATAAAAGGCGCATTTTTGGAAAAATGCGTCTTTTATCGTTTATTCGCATTTCATTTTTGATCAACAACAGTTCCTGTGAAGAAATTTATTGATAAACTTAAAAATATCTGGAGCATAGACGAACTTCGTAAGCGTATCCTATATACTCTCGTCTTAGTACTTGTATATCGCGTAGGCTGCTATATCGCTCTGCCAGGTATCAACCCTTCAAGGCTGACGGACACCAATGGTCCCGGCGGCATACTTGGTATTCTGAACATGTTTGCGGGCGGGGCTTTTAGCCGTGCTTCCATTTTTGCGTTGGGTGTAATGCCCTATATCTCTGCGTCTATCTTTATGCAGCTTGCCGGTATTGTAATACCACAGGTGGCAAAAATGCAGAAAGAAGACAGCGGACGCCGCAAGATCACTACTTATACACGTTACCTTACCGTGATAGTTACGGCATTCCAGGCGAGCGCATATGTAGCCTATCTCCGTTCCCCCCAGTATTTGCCTGCTTTAGCTCCTGATTTCAGTCCGTTTATGTTCTGGTTATCAACAATCGTTGTGCTTACTGCAGGTACATTGTTCGTAATGTGGATGGGTGAAAAAATAACAGATCGCGGTGTTGGTAATGGTACTTCACTGATCATCATGGTGGGTATCATGGCGCGTTTTCCGCACTCTTTCATCCAGGAATTCGCAGCCAAGAACGTTGGCGGCGGCGGCGGCTTACTTATCTTCCTGATAGAGTTAGCCATATTCATTGCGGTTATCATTGGCCTTATTTTACTTACACAGGGTGTACGCAGAATTCCGCTCAACTATGCGAGGCGCATTATCGGCAGCACCAATGCGGCTAAAGAAGTAACCGGTACACGCGATTTCATTCCATTGAAGGTGAACTCAGCAGGTGTAATGCCTATCATCTTTGCACAGGCAATGATGTTCATACCAACTATTTTTACCGGGTTCGCTACCAATGAAAGAGCGGCAGGTTTTGTACATGCTTTATCCGATAACCGTTCTTTATGGTATAACCTGATCTATGCTATCATGGTTATTGCCTTCACTTATTTCTATACTGCGCTTATCTTTAATCCAACGGAAATGGCAGATAATCTGAAACGTAATAACAGCTTTATTCCGGGCGTAAAACCAGGAGAGCCGACCGCTGATTATATTGCAACCATCATGGACCGTATTACTTTACCAGGCGCCTGCTTCCTTGCTTTGGCAGGTATTTTGCCTGGCTTAGCTACCCTACTTGGCGTTACAAGCGGATTCGCTTCCTTCTTTGGCGGCACTTCCATGCTGATTGGTGTTGGTGTAATTCTTGATACTTTACAGCAAGTAGAAGGCTACCTGCTCATGAATCACTACGACGGACTGATGAAAACAGGCCGTATAACAGGTCGTTCTGCAGCTACAGGCAGCAGGAGCGTATCTGCTTAATTGTGGAATTGGGAATTAGTAATTGGGAATTGGGATTGTTGTTTAATGGTTTTTTGACTGGCATAATTCAGCTTTCTACTTTAGACTATCTACTATGTACTAACTACTATCTACTACCTAACTTTTGATTTTTGACTTTTGAATTAATAATGATACATATAAGGAGTAAAGAAGAGATTGAACTGATACGTAAAAGCGCATTAATGGTTTCTGCCACCTTATCCGAGGTGGCAAAATTTTTAAAGCCCGGCATCACTACTATATCTATTGATAAAATGGCCGAAGCTTTTATCCGTGATAACGGGGGAATACCTTCTTTTAAAGGGTATCATGGCTTTCCTTATTCTTTATGCATCTCGGTTAACGATGTGGTGGTGCATGGCTTTCCGGGCGAGTATGAACTACAGGATGGCGACATCATTTCTGTTGATTGCGGTTTTTATAAAAATGGCTACCATGGCGATTCCGCTTATACCTTCGCCATAGGGAATGTAAAGCCGGAAGTACTAAAGCTATTAAGGGTTACTAAAGAATCTGTTTACATAGGGATGGCGCAGGCCCGCGAAAACAACCGGGTGGGCGACATATCATACGCCATAGAACATTATACCTCCAGGTTACATAATTATGGGGTGGTGCGCGAACTGGTAGGGCATGGCGTAGGTAAAGACCTGCACGAAGACCCACAGGTGCCAAACTTCGGCAAACGCGGCGATGGCAAGAAGCTGAGGGAAGGCATGGTGCTTGCCATAGAGCCTATGATAAACCTCGGCACCAAGAATGTGCACACCGAAAGAGACGGCTGGACAGTAAGAACAAACGATAACAAACCTTCCGCTCATTTTGAGCATACAACAGCAGTACGTAAAAGCAAGGGTGAACCTCTTTCCAGCTTTGAACCTATAGAGGCCGCCGAACTGGAAAATATTGAGCTGAACAGCAGCCAATATTCTGATAAAATAACGGTGCTGATAGCCTAGAAGAGTGCCCACCAAAAACCTAAAAAAAAAGTTTCTCGCAAAGGCGCAAGGGCGCGGTTGTTCAGTGTTGTGTTTTTAAGGCCGCAAAGATGTCCTGAGAAAAACATTGAATGAAAAAGGAGAGTGCCTGCGACGGAATTCTCTAATCCAGTTGCAAACTGGTTAGATTGCTTAGACACGAGTCCCCTACACTCACTGCTACCCTACAGACTGTTATGTAGAAAAGTATAGTGCTGATATTTGGGACTGTCGTCCAATAAAATCATTTTTTATTTGATACAACAAAATAATCTCAGACTGTTATGTGCGATCACTTCAAAATAG
>CAISOH010000389.1 GCA_903887005.1 uncultured Bacteroidota bacterium
TAAATATTATATGACAAAATTTGGCAAGGAAATAATCAACTGTTCGCAAAAAGTCATAAACATGGTTATGGTTCCAGACTTAGCTAAAGCAGCTTAAATATTCTGCCAAAAAGTGCAAAGATTTTACTTTTAAGGTACTAATAGCTATTATATGCACATTTATTGCGGGCCGTTATATTCAGGTTTTTATGGCTCAAATTGTAATTATTATGCTGGAGGTACCAATACCTATCTGGCAAAAATGAATTCGCCTGTCGTGACTACCGGATACACTTCTGTAAATCTTAAATTCTGGTGGTTATGTAATGGAAGTTCCACCGCTTTTGGAAATGTGTATTACAGGACCAGTACCTCAGGGGCATGGACATTAGTTACCGTACCTATCACAAATTATTCTCTCAGCAGCACCTGGAATTTGCAAACCATTCATCTTGCTGCATTTGATAACCAGGCTGCACTTGAATTTGCTTTCCAGTTTACGGAAGACATGGTTGGTAGCGATCCGGCATTTGGTATTGATGATATTAGTGTCTTAGGTACCCCCGCCGGAGCAGCCCCAGTTGCCTCATTTACAACATCCCCAACTCCAGCTACTGTTTGCCAGGATAGCTGCATTACCTTTACCAGCACCAGTACCGGTTCTATTGACAGTATCCGTTGGGTTGCTTGTGTTTCAGGTATCCCGGTTTATTTGCTGGGTAATACAACTCCTTATAATTTGTATTTTCCTTCGTCATTGCTGCCTGCAGGTACCTATGGTATGCGCTTGCGGGTTTATGGAGGAGGTAAAGTGGACTCCATTACAAAAACAATTACTATTAATCCTGCACCACACCCGGTTATTACAAAAACAGGCTCCGTACTTTCGGTATCAACTGCATATACTGCCTACCAATGGTCAAATACAAGTGGCCCGATTGCCGGAGCTACAACCAGCAGCTATACTTATCCGGTTGTAAGCACCTATACAGTTATTGTTGATTCAGGGGGGTGCAAGGGATCCGCATCCATTAATATAGCTACGTTGGGAGTCTCTAATGTAAATGGCCTTGAAAAAAATTATTGGGTAACTCAGTCAGGTAATGGTACAATAACTTTGAATGCATCTGAAATATTAGGAGATCTCTTAAATATAAATATGTATGATGCTACAGGAAGGCAGATACTTAACGAAGCATGGCCTGCAGGTACCAATTCATTACAGGTGAGCGGCCTGTCACTTTCCCCCGGATTGTATATTATAAAACTTAGTAACAGAAATACTTCTGCTGTTTTGAAGTTGATGAAATAAATATGCGTTAATTATATGTCATAAAAAGGCCTCGCAAAACGGGGCTTTTTTATTGGCTGGTGGAGCTTTCAATTCATTGTCCAGAAATTATCCACATCTGTTGGTTTTTTTATTTTTTACTTTTTAGTTTTTTATTTTTTTACCCTTACCTTTGCGCAAAATTTCACAGACTTAATTATTTTTTTAACTGATACTTATGTTGAACGTTGGTAAAATCAAACAAATCATTGGGCCGGTTGTGGACGTTTATTTTGGTAATGGAGGCAAGCTTCCCGAGATATTTAACGCCCTGGAACTGACCCGTGAAAATGGGGACAAATTAGTGCTTGAAGTGCAGCAGCACCTTGGTGAAGACAGTGTTCGCGCTGTGGCTATGGATGGCACGGAAGGCCTGGTTCGCGGTACAGAAGTAAGGGATACAGGCAAGGCGATAGCTATGCCGATAGGAGAGCAGATAAATGGCCGCCTTTTTAATGTTACCGGCGATGCGATTGACGGGCTTCCGGCTACTGATAAAACAAATGGCCGCCCTATACATAACAAGCCCCCCTTGTTTGAGAATCTGAGTACATCATCTGAGATATTATATACAGGTATCAAGGTTATTGACCTGATCGAGCCCTATGCAAAAGGTGGTAAGATTGGTTTGTTCGGCGGTGCCGGTGTAGGTAAAACCGTATTGATACAGGAATTGATCAACAATATCGCAAAAGCATATGCCGGCCTTTCTGTATTCGCAGGGGTGGGAGAGCGTACACGTGAAGGTAACGACCTGATGCGTGAAATGATCGAAGCAGGTATTGTTAAGTATGGCGATAAGTTCAAGCACAGCATGGAAGAAGGCGGCTGGGACCTTAGCGCAGTTGACATGGACGAACTGAAGGACAGCAAGGCTACTTTCGTGTTCGGACAAATGAATGAGCCACCCGGAGCACGTGCGCGTGTGGCGCTTTCAGGACTTACCGTTGCGGAATATTTCCGTGATGGCGATGGTACCGGAAAAGGAAAAGACATACTATTTTTCGTTGATAATATCTTCCGTTTCACACAGGCCGGTTCTGAGTTATCGGCACTTTTGGGACGTATGCCATCAGCCGTGGGATACCAGCCAACACTGGCCACTGAAATGGGATTGATGCAGGAACGTATTACTTCTACAAAGAACGGTTCAATTACCTCTGTACAGGCAGTTTATGTACCTGCGGATGACCTTACTGATCCGGCCCCGGCTACCACATTCGCTCACCTTGACGCGACAACCGTACTGGATCGTAAAATCGCCGACCTTGGTATCTATCCTGCGGTAAACCCGCTGGAGTCAACTTCACGTATCCTTACTCCGCTTATAGTTGGTGATGTGCATTATAATTGCGCTAACCGTGTGAAACTGATATTACAACGCTATAAAGAGCTCCAGGACATCATCGCTATCCTTGGTATGGATGAATTGAGTGAAGATGATAAAATGACTGTGGCGCGTGCACGTAAGGTACAGCGCTTCCTTTCCCAGCCATTCCACGTTGCAGAAGCCTTTACAGGACTAAAGGGCGTGTTGGTACCGATTGAAGAAACTATCCGTGGCTTTAACATGATCATGGACGGTGAAGTGGATGGATATCCTGAAGCTGCCTTCAACCTGGTAGGTAGTATTGATGACGCCATAGCAAAGGGTAAGAAGCTGATTGAACAGGCGAAGAATTAAACCCCTCCGCCCCTGGAGGGGGACTTCCCTAATAATGTGGTGGAGCGAGGTAAAACAATATTATTAACAAACTGAAATCCGTATCATTGACGCGGATTGAGGGTAAGCCCCTTTAGGGGTTTGGGGTATTATGCAATTAGACATATTAACACCGGAGCGTAAGGTATTTAGCGGCAAAGTATATGGCATCATATTGCCTGGTCGGGAAGGTTCTTTTGAGATATTGGAAAGACATGCTCCAATTATTGCAGCATTGGGTAAAGGTAAAATGAAAGTGCTGAAAGAAAAGAACGGCAATACCGAAACCTATGAGATTTCCGGCGGCTTTATAGAAATGCTGAACAACAATGCCAGTGTAATGATTGAAGACGCCAAAGTAATTGATTAAACAAAGCTTTGTTTTTTAAAATTTTAATGCCGGGTTTTGCCCGGCATTTTTTGTGTAAGAATTTTTGCTAAAGTAAAAGGGCCGACAGAAACTGCCGGCCCTTTTACTTTAAAATGAATTTATCTTAGTTGTAGTTAACAGTTACCGGAACACCAGTTGAGTTGGTATAAGTTCCTGCTGCCTGAGCTGCAGATACGCTGAGTGTAGCACCTAACTTTAAAGTCTGGGTACCACCAGAGCTTAATGTACCGGTAGAAGAAGGATTGCTGGTGAAAGAACCAACTGTCATAGTATGGCTGCTTCCATCAGAAAGCGTAGCGGTAGAAGGCAAAGTAATTGCGTAAGTATAACTTGCTTCACCGGAAACGGTAAACTCAGCTGAAGTTACAGTACCATTGGTAGAAGGAAGGGTTACACCACCTGCACCGCCCGTTGTACGTGAGCTGGAAGTTGACAATACAACGGTACCGCTGTTAGCAGCAGATACTGCTATGTTACCAAAGTTCATATCCACTGTTTTAGAGATGGAAATGGGAGTGATGATTGTTGCTGCGCATGAAGCGGTTGCTGATGCCTGAGCGAAAGAGATGTTAGTAGAACCGAGTACTACTACTGCTGCTGCGATGATTGCTTTTGAGAAGTTTTTCATTTTGTTTTGTTTTTTGTTTTTGAGTTAGTTAAGAATGTTTGTTTGTTTGAATAGTATATATCCATTGTTGTGCCAAAGTTTTAAGTATTTGATAATCAATTACTTGATAAAGTGGCATGTCGTTAAATATTCCACAATAAGGATGGTTTTCCAAAAAATGGAAAATATTTATAGGCAAGAGGTGATATTTTGCATTTTATATGTATTAATAGCAAATAAATAATTGTATTTCAAATAAAATTCTATATTTTTACTTATATATAGATGTCTATAAGAACAATAGCAAAAGCTCTGATTCAATCCTTTAAATAATACTAAAAACCAGTAGTATGAAGAACCTATTCCTTACTTTACTTGCGATGCTGTCAGCATTTGCATCATTTGCTGTATTACCTATAACAGGTACTCCGGTAACATGTATTGGCGGAACTATATCCCTCAGCGATGCTACTCCGGGTGGTACCTGGAGTAGTAGTAACACGTCAATAGCCACTATCGGTTCCTTATCAGGAATTTGTTCCGGTATAAGTGGCGGCACTGCTATTATTTCTTATACAGTCAGCAGTGTTTCTTCCATTACTACTGTAACAGTAATGCCTGTGCCATTAGGAATAACCGGGCTCACAACTATTTGTATGGGATCAACAACAACTTTGGTTGATGGAAGCCCCGGAGGAGTATGGAGCAGCGGCAATACTTCTGTTGCTACCATTGGCACTGGTGGCGTGGTAACGGGTGTTTCAGCAGGAACCTCCGTAATCTCTTATTCTATTGGTACCGGTTGTGTAGTGACTACGGTTATGACGATCATGCTAACTCCTGCTCCGATAACGGGTACTACAAACTTGTGTCAGGGTTCCACATCATGTTTGACTGATATAACGCCGGGAGGATACTGGTCAACCAGTGATCCAACGGTTGCAACAGTAGGTTCAGCAACCGGATGTGTATATGGCGTAGGGCCTGTCACGGCTATAATCAGTTATACCTTACCGAGTTACTGGTATTGCAATGCGCGGACAACGGTGACGGTTAATCCAATACCAGGCCCCATAGCAGGGACTCCCAATGTCTGCGTAGGATTTACAACAGGTTTGTCAGATGCGTTATCAGGCGGAACATGGACGAGCAGTAATCCTGCAATCGGAACTGTAGGTTTGACTACGGGTGTTGTCTCTGGTATTTCTCCGGGTATCTTTATTTGTACTTATTCAATAACAAGTACAGGCTGCTTAGCGACAGCAGCAATAACGGTCAATCCAAACCCTACAGCGATAATCGGGACAAAATCTGTTTGCGTAGGAACTTCAACATCATTAACCGATGCCTTAACCGGCGGCACATGGAGCAGCTTGACTGGTTCTGTTGCCGGCTTTCTTAGCGGCCCATCTATAGGGACTGCTACGGGGATTGCCGCTGGAACTGAAACCATTTCCTATATACTTGGTACAGGCTGTTATGTAACTAAGACATTAACGGTTAATCCGGTTGCTGCAGTGTCAGGTGGCAAAATATGCCCTGGGGGAACAATAACTTTAACTGCTTCAGGTGGCGGTACCTGGAGTACCAGCAGCACAACAATAGCAACCATAGGGCTTACAACCGGAATTGTATTAGGGTTAACCTCAGGTCCTGTCTTAATAACTTATATCCTGCCAACCGGTTGTACCTCTTACGCTACCGTAACTGTAAATCCGTTACCGACAACTATAACCGGCCCTACCGGGGTTTGCATAGGGTCCACAATAACCCTGAGCGATGGTAGTGTTGGAGGTATCTGGTCATCAAGTAATTCAACTGTTGCAAGTATATTAGGGGTCGGAGGATCTGGTGTTGTGACAGGGCATGTGGCAGGTTCTGCGACAATAACCTATACTATCTTTTCAACTGGTTGTTTAATCACAAGGTCTGTTACCGTTGGTTCACCATCTACTATAACCGGGCCCGGAGCTTTATGTGTGGGTGCAACGATTGTGCTGAGCGATGCTACTACAGGGGGTACCTGGAGTAGCAGCAATACATCGGTGGCCACAATTGGTACCGGCACGGGCCTTGTTACAGGAATGTCAGCAGGCACTGCAAAAATTACCTATTCCATAAGTGGCGGATGTGCTGCATATTTTACGGTAACCATAAGTCCTTTGCCCGGGCCAATATCTGGCCCGTCATCTGTCTGTTCGGGTGGTACCGGAGTATTTAGTGATGCTGTCGCAGGTGGTACATGGAGCAGTTACACTCCATCTGTAGCTGACTTTCTTTCAGGGCCATTGTCAGGCACACTTACCGGCATCAGCGCCGGAACAACTACTATTTCATATTCAGTTGCAACAGGCTGCACAGTATTTAAAACGATTACGGTATATGCAACCCCGTCATCAATTACCGGAACTGTAGTTGCCTGCGCCGGAGCAACTACAAGTTTAAGCGACGCCACTACCGGCGGCGCATGGAGTAGTAATAATACATCTGTGGCAACAATTGGTCCGGGTACAGGCATTGTTACAGGAATATCAACGGGGACGGCTATTATTTCTTATACTACCGGGAGCAGTTGTTTCACTTTTACAACAGTTACCATAAATCCGCTACCCACTCCTATATTGGGCGCAACAGATGCGTGTGTTGGCGTTACAACAACCTTATCTGATGCGGGCGGAGGTGTCTGGAGCATTGGCAGTTCTGCCATAGCTACGGTGGGCCTTACGACAGGCGATGTAACCGGAGTTTCATCAGGCACGGCAATAATTACTTACACTTTGGGTACAGGTTGTTATGCAACTATCACATTTACGGTTGACCCGCTGCCCGCAACAGCAGGTACCATTACCGGAGCTGACAGCGTATGTGTTGGAAGTACCATTTCGTTAACCGATGCTATAAGCGGCGGGACATGGATTTGTACCAATACTTCTGCAATCGTTACCAGCTATGGAGTATTGGTAGGCGTATCTACAGGCATGGATACTGTCATTTATACCGTATCTAATTCCTGCGGTTCTGTAAATACTATTTTGCCTGTAACTATACTTCCGCTTACCTACTGCTATGCTTATATAAACCAGCTTTCGAAATCAACTAATACTACATTAGAAGTGTATCCAAATCCCAATGAAGGTGCATTTACAATTGAAATACTGTCATCTGCGGATGCTGATGTGAAAGTTTTGATTTCAAATATAATAGGTGAAAAAGTAAAGGAACTGACAATAAAAACAAATAAAATAATTGACATTCAGCTTAACCAGCCTGTAGGAGTATATTTTATATCTGCGACTACTGCCAACGGAAAAAGTATGGAAAAGATAATTGTGAGGTAGTAAACACTAAAACCAAACAAACATGAAATACATTAGTCTTACCTTATTTGCAATGCTGCTGTCTATTGCATCTTATGCTGTATTACCCATTGCGGGGCCATCAAAGATGTGTGTGGGCCAATCAACACTATTTAGCGATGCTACAACTGGTGGCTCATGGACCACTTCAAGCACTACTGTCGCAACTATTAATCCGATTACCGGAAATTGTGTTGGTATTGCTCAAGGTACTGTTATTATTTCCTACACAGTTAGCGGGATTAGCGCTACTACTTCTTTAACAGTAAATCCCCTTGCTCCTGTTACAGGAACTGCTTATATGTGTGTAGGCACGATAACAGTATTTAGCGACACTGTATCAGGTGGTAACTGGAGCAGCGCTATCACAAGTATTGCAACAGTCGGAGTTTCAACGGGTTTGGTCACAGGAGTAAGTGGTGGTTTGGCATCAATAATTTATACACTGCCAACAGGATGTATAGCATCCAGAACCGTAACTGTGAATCCACTGCCGGCACCAATAATCGGCCCCACGGTTGTATGTTCGGGTGCAACAATAAGCCTTAGCTCTGGTACTGTGGGCGGCGCCTGGGCATCAAGTAATTCAACAACTGCAAGTATAACCGGATTCGGTGTTGTAACCGGGCATGCAGCAGGGACGGTCACAATCACTTATGCGTTAGGTTGCATTACGACCACAACTGTTACAGTTGGGGCAATATCTCCGATATCCGGGCCAGGCGCACTATGTATAGGTTCATCAGCACCTTTAAGCGACGGAACAACAGGGGGCACATGGAGCAGCAGCAATACATCAGTGGCTATTGTTGGTTCGGTTTCAGGCCTTATTTCAGGCATCCACGCAGGAACCACAACAATTACCTATTCCGCCAGTGGAGGTTGCGCTGCTTATTTAACAGTAAACATAAGGCCACTGCCTTCACCAATATCCGGCCCCGCTGCTGTTTGCTCTGGCCAAATGGCAATGTTAACTGACGCTGTCCCGGGCGGAACATGGAGTAGTAATAATCCAACCATCGCAGATTTTATTTCAGGCCCATCATCGGGTGTTATTACCGGAATAAGCGGAGGAATCACGACCGCTACATATACCGTGGGTGTAGGTTGCTATATAACCACCTCATTGACAGTTAATCCGCTGGCTCCAATAATTGGCCCCAATTATTTGTGTGTTGGAACAAAAGCTGCCTTAATTGATACAATACCCGGTGGTTCCTGGACCAGCAGCAATACTGCTATCGCAGTAGTAAGCCCCGGGACTGATACAGCGTTCGGAATATTGAAAGGTTTTGTGACATTTACCTATACAACATCAAAGGGATGTGTTGCAACACATGCAGTCACCGTTAACGCGGTCCCGCTGCCCATAACCGGCAGTTCTTATATATGTCTTGGTCAAACTCAAACTTATTCTAATGCTACACCAGGAGGGGCATGGAGTAGCAGCAATCCGGTTACTGCAGATTTTGTTTCACCGGGAATTCTTATGGGTTATGCTGCCGGCACATCTGTTATCAGCTATTCTTTAGGCGGATGCTCTGCTCTTAGAACGGTGACTGCGGTGCCATTACCTTCACCTATTTCTCCTGCTGCGGTTTGTGTCGGACAGACCACAATTTTAATGGGCTCAGGCGCTGGTACATGGAGTTGTAGCAACACAAGTATAGCAATTATTGGCTCTACTTCAGGAATAGTTACGGGAATAAGCCCCGGCACTTCAACTATTGATTATATTTTACCAACAGGTTGTTACTCCTCTGCTACCTTTACGGTAAATCCATTGCCTGCATCTATACGCGGCCTCAACGGTGTTTGTATAGGGTCATCCATAACCCTGTCTGACGCTACGAGTGGCGGCTCATGGTCATCATACAATCCAACTATCGCCAATGTGACCGGAAGCGGTGTCGTGACAGGATATATAACTGGTACTGCCGGAATTGTTTATACCATATTGGCAACAGGTTGTTCCGCATCTTTGATGGTTACGTCAGGTTCGCCTTCTTCAATATCCGGTGCAAAGGCTATGTGCGTTGCAACTTCCACAACACTGGCTGATGGCACGTCAGGCGGTATATGGAGCAGCAGCAATACGACCATAGCTATTATTGGATCCGGAACAGGCATGGTGAATGGAATTGCTGCCGGCACCGCAGCAATTACCTATTCAGTTAGCGGAGGTTGTGAGGCCTATTCAACTGTAACTGTTTATCCTATGCCCGGCGCCATAACAGGTTCATCCATCGTCTGCCAGGGGGCAACAACCTCACTGACAGATGCTACACCAGGAGGTACCTGGAGTAGCCTTAGCCCAGGCACTGCAATTGTCACCGCAGGTATTGTGACGGGGATTTCGTTTGGAACAACTATTATTTCTTATTCCTTTGGAGGTATTTGTACTTCAAGTAAATCTATTACTGTAAATCCATTACCAGCATCAATTACGGGTGTTTCTGATATATGCGTGGGTCAAATTCTTGCTACATTAACAGATGCAACTCCAGGCGGTACCTGGAGCAGCTATGACACTACAGTTATCAAAATTGATTCTGTTACAGCTCTATGCATGGGCTTCATTCCTGGCACTTCCACCATTTCATATACAATTGGTAATGGTTGTTTCACAAGAGCAGCAATTACTGTATTTCCTCCCCCTTCACCAATCATTGGCGCAGTAAAATTATGCACCGGATTAACAACCACATTGAGTGACGCTACTCCCGGTGGCGTTTGGATTAGCGGTAATACAGCTATTGCTACAGTTAGTACCGGTATTGTTAACGGAATATCAACTGGCACCTCTACTATTGATTATATGATACCATCAACAGGTTGTAATTCGTTTGTCACTGTTATTGTTTATACAATGCCAACACCTATAACAGGGCTAACAAATTTTTGTGCCGGTGCTTCAACAACTCTAAGTGATGCGATAACAGGAGGCGCCTGGAGCAGTAGTAATACGACTATCGCTACTGTCAGTTCAGGTATTGTTACAGGAATATCGACAGGCACAGCCAGCATTATTTATACTACCGGAGGCAGTTGTAATGTGAGTGCAACCGTTACAGTAAATCCATTACCAGCTATAAGCGCATCTTCCTCCTCCATGTGCAGTGATGTGGATACCCTTGCAGCAATCGGAGGCGCACGATATTCATGGTCGCCTTCCACAGGGCTTTCCTGTGCCACATGCGCTACAACAAGCATCAGCCCTTCAGCCAACACTACCTATACCGTAACAGGAACCAGTTCAGTGGGATGTTCAGATATTGCTACAGTTAAGCTTAATGGAGACCGAATATTCGGGCATATAACTTTCAGTAGTTACACCCCTGACACATTAGATATGAAGGTATGGCTGATACAATACAATCCTGTTGACAGTTCCATAAGCGCGCTTGATTCCACTATGACTTGTGTTGTTGACAGTATCACCTATTATGAGTTTGATACGAAACCAACCGGCAATTATTTGGTTAAAGCAATGATGCTTTATGATAATTCTGCAGGCAGCAGCGGATATGTACCTACTTATGGTCTCTCCAGTCTCCACTGGGATTCCGCAACTACTATTACCCATACAGCCGGAATGTCTGATTCGCTGCATATTACCATGGTAAATGGGACCGTACCTTCAGGCCCCGGTTTCATAAGTGGGTATGTATATTCAGGTGCGGGAAAAGGAACTACCGGTGATGCGCCCGTGAGCGGTATGATTATCTTCTTAGAAAACACTACATCTCAGTTATTGAGCCACACCTATACCGACGTAAATGGTTATTATTCATTCTCCAACCTGGCTAATGGCGACTATATTATTTATCCTGAAGATTACATATTTAAAACTACGACCTCAGCAATAATAACATTAAGTGATGCTTTGCAAACAGTAAATAACGTTGACTTCAGGCAATATCTAACTTCAAAAATTATTACACCCTATGATTATCCAAACGGAATAAAACCAATAACCATTACCCAGGGGCTTGAAGTTTATCCAAATCCCAATGACGGTGCATTTACAATTGAAGTACTATCCTCTGCGGATGCTGAAGTGAAAGTTGTGATTATAAATATGATAGGTGAAAAAGTGAAAGAATTTACTTTAAAAACAAATAAACCAGTTGACATAAAACTTTATCAGCCATCAGGAGTCTATTTTATATCAGCAGTTACTGCAAATGGAAACAGTATGGAAAAGATAATAGTAAGGTAATCTCCGGTAGTTGTCCCACACCAGAAAAAAGGTGTGGGACAATTATCGGCGTCCCTATTAACTTTCCTGAATGGAAAAGATGATATAATGGTGAGGTAAAACACAATTGAGATTTTTCTATTTTCACATTTTCACATTAAATTGAGCCCTTCAGCCATTTCGCAATTAAGCAATTAAGCGGCTTTCCAGCCATTTCTTCCTCCCTTCCCCTGCAAATACATGACGTTCGCTGTGATAAGAAGAACGAACCAGGGGGCCGCTTTCTACATAATCGAGACCCATGCGATAGCCTTCATCGCGGAAAAAGGCAAATTCATCCGGGTGTACATAACGCACTACGGGCAGGTGTTTCTGAGAAGGTTGTAAATATTGCCCCATAGTTACTACATCGCAGCCATTATCAGCAAGGTCCTGTAAAGACTGGAGTACTTCTTCTTTCGTTTCTCCCAGCCCAAGCATAATGCCGCTTTTGGTGCGCATTCCACCGTTTTTCAGCCTGCGTATTACTTCAAGGCTGCGGTGATACTTAGCTTGTATGCGTACCATGCGGGTGAGTCTTTCTACTGTCTCAATGTTGTGTGAAACTACTTCAGGGGCTTCATCTATTATGCGCTGAAGATTTCCCCAATCACCCCTGAAATCAGGAATCAGTGTTTCTAAAGTAGTATTTGGATTCAGCGCCCTGACAGCTTTAATAGTATTCGCCCATATAACAGAGCCGCCGTCCTGCAGTTCATCCCTGTCCACGGATGTTATTACCACATGCTTTACCTTCATCAGGTGAATGGACTCAGCCACACGCTGTGGTTCATCCCAGTCCACCGGCTCCGGACGGCCTGTAGCAACTGCGCAAAAACCACATGAACGGGTGCAGATATTGCCTAATATCATAAAGGTAGCTGTACCTTCTCCCCAGCACTCACCCATGTTAGGGCAATTGCCGCTTTCGCAAATAGTGTGCAGCTTATGGTTATCCACAAGTCCCCGGACATGGCGGAAATTCTCGCCCATAGGCAGTTTTACCCTAAGCCAATCGGGCTTTTTTACACGCTTATTAGCAGTATTCTCCACAGAACTGATTACTGGCAACTCTTGCATAAGTGTGCAAAGGTAAGCCAAATTCAAAATTCAAAATTCAAAATTCAAAATTCAAAATTCAAAATTCAAAATTCAAAATTCAAAATTCAAAATTCAAAATTCAAAATTCAAAATTCAAAATTCAAAATTCAA
>CAISOH010000390.1 GCA_903887005.1 uncultured Bacteroidota bacterium
AATTCCTGATTCATATCAAAGGGGCTGATTAAGAAAGGAAAATCAATAGATAACAGTTAGTGAACATTGATTAATGCACATAGAGTCACTAAAGTAAACTATGTGATTTTGCTGTATCTGGGAGGAGAAATAAAAATAAATAATTACAAAACATTAAGGTTTATCCACCAGGAATAAGTCCTATCTGTATTGCGCAAATAACAAGTCCCGCCCTGCTATTGACGCCTAATTTCTGAAACAGGCTATCTCTGAATCCGGCAACACTTCGAAGAGAAATACCCATTTTATCAGCAATCTCTTTATAGCTGAGATCCGTATAGCACAACCTTAGCATTTGTTCCTCTTTTTCATGTAATGAAGGAATTACATTAGAGTATTGCAGCAGTTTGTTGTATAAATTAGCGGAAGCTACTTCTGAGAAATAGATACCTGAATCAATAATGGAATGCAATGCTTTTTGTAACTCCTTGGGATTGGAATTTTTTAATAAATAACCATTTGCTCCGCTTCTGATCATTTTGATAATAGCCAACTCATGTTTGTGCATGGTCAGTACCAATACTTTCATTTCGGGCCATTTCTTTCTTATAGCGTCGAGTGTTTCATATCCATCCCATACAGGCATACTAATATCCATGACAATAATATCAGGCATGGTATCTGCAATTAATAATTTATCATAGAGCTCTTTGCCGTCACATGCTTCAAAATCTATGCTAAACCCTCCAAAAGACAATATGATTTCTATAACTCCCTTCCTGACTATTTCATGGTCCTCTGCAATCGCAACCCTAATTACTGATTCCATCTTCATTGAGGTTTAATGTTAAAATAACAGTACTTCCCTGCATCGGAACAGATTGCACTTCAAGCGAACCATGCACATACCTTGCACGCTGAAACATATTGAGGAATCCAAGCCCTTTCATTTCATAAATCTTATTCTTATCAAAACCGATACCGTTATCTGTTACCTTCATTGTAAAAAAGTCCTCTTCAAAATTAAGCATAAAATTCAGGTTCGTAGCATTCGCATGTTTAACACAGTTCTGGATAGCTTCCTGCGCTATCCGGTAAATGTGTAATTCATGTTCGGGGCTTAAAGAAACCTGTTCCCCTTTGATTTGCATGTCGTACGTAATATTTTTTGACAACCGGATATTCTCTAAATCCTTTGTTATCGTTTCTGCCAGGCCAATATTCTTTACAAAATTACTGTTTAAGGAGTGGCTAATGTTATGCAGGTCGTCAATTACATCACCGATTATTTTATTAGTCTTATCAATCAGCAACGCCTGATCATTATTAACGGCAAGACCAGCTATATTGTACATGCTCATCTGGGCAAAACCCAAAACAGATTTTACATTATCGTGCAGTTCTTTTGATATCTGGTCCATTGTGTTTTCCTGCTCCTCGATTTTTGTCCGCAATATATGGTTCTGATGATCAAATACCATCTGGCGTTTTTCAAGCTGGTAGGCATTCTGCTTATTTTTTTGCACCAATAAATAGGCAATCAGAAAAAACGCAAACAATGTAAGCAATAAAGAGCCGGCCACGAACAATGGTATAATGTACTGATCATTCATGGCTGTTTTGCATTTTAGGGTACAACAAAAATACAAGGCCGAAACAACCGTATGTTATAGCGCCTACTAAAAGTAATGCCATATTTATTTTCTCTGCTTCGTATTTTAATTTTAAATTAAGATAATCATATAACCCCCAGTTTAAAAATGTAATACTCCAGAAAAATACTAAAATACTAATAAACCAAAAGTGATGGTATTTATACAAATGCAGAGAATCATGTTTTAACAGTAAGCGAAAAAATGCGAATAAAGACATACCAATCACAGACAAGCCTTCAAAAAATAAAAAATAAGAATTAAGGCTATTTAGATGCTGAACAAAAACCAAGTTGATAATGCCCAGTATAATGCCAACTATTCCGATGTAAATTCCTATATTATTTCTTATAAATACGTCAATCACTCTATTGAAATAAAGGCATAGTATCCCAAATTCAACAAAACAATAGATAGTGTAAAGAGGTAAATTATTGTGGTACTTTCTCGCCAGATAAAATGCTATACTTTCATTAATTAAAGCGCAGCATACTAAAATAGATAGTATTTGTGAAGCACTATCCAATCTGCTAAACCTATAAATGCTGCAAAAACACGCAAACATTAATAATGATATATA
>CAISOH010000391.1 GCA_903887005.1 uncultured Bacteroidota bacterium
CTTTTTCCTCAGAGTTTACTAAACTATTACATAAAAGTAACGCATTATCTTTATTCTGACTACTACAATAGATTGATAATAGTATAATTTTTGCTTGAAAAGTATAATTATCTTTTATTTTATCAGGTACAAGTGTTTTTTCCAAAACTGCAAATATTTTATCTGATATATTATATTCGGCACTATTTCCTAAATATGAATATGCCAATAATGAAATAGCATCACTATTATTTTCGCCAACTTTTAAACCCATTTCAAGATTATTAATTGCCTTATCGTAATCAATTATATTATAAGCATATAAATTACCTAAGAAATAATATGCTTTTTTGTTTCCATATTTTACCGCAAATAATGCATATTGTTCAGCTAGCTTATACTGATTTTTGGATGCATATATTACGCCCAATTTTAAATTTACTTCGCCATTTTTATCTTGTATTTCGAGATAGTATTTTTCAGCGGCGTCATAATTTTTATTTTTAAAATATATATCTCCAATTAATTGACTAATTCCATTCCAAATATCTAAATCATTTTCTCTTTTGATTATCTGCTGTAAATAATACAAGCAATCATTTTCTTTGTCTATTTTTAGATATGAAGATGCAATTGTATAAAGTAATAGGGTGTCTTTTTTGTCATAGGAAGCCAACAGGGCTTCAATAGCTTTTTCATAATTTTCCAACTCGTAATAACAATACCCGATATGTATGTTTGCCTCTTTGTTTTTTGGCCTAATGCTTTGGAACATATCTAAGGCCTCTATATACTTGCCATCCTTAAATTTTTTTATTGCATCACGAAAATTGTTGACTCGAATTTGTGGCAGTTGTTTTTTGTCTAAGTCAGATATTAAATGACAAGTCTCAATAAAGATTTTCACTTGTGAGGATATATCAATTTTTGGCGAATCCATTAAGGCATTTGCTATTAAAATAGCCGATGATGTTATGTATTTTCCTGATTGAAGTTTTATAATATGTTGTTTGATATATTGTTCAATTCCATCACTTTCATCTCCATACCACATTTCTAAAAATCTGGTAAGCCATTTTACTTTGCATTGTGTTGTTTTATCCCCATGCCGCATCAGGTACCATATATTGAAAAAACGCTCTTTTACTATATAGAAATTATTTTTGGTAGATGTCTTTCGTTTTTCAATAAGATTGTTTTTTTCTAATTCCTGCAGTTGTGCTGATATTATTTTACTTGGAACTGGCATGCCATTTTCTCTTATGTTTTCAGAAATGTCTTTTACGCTAATAGCATCCCAATTCTTAGCAATAATATCTATAATACGCCGTTGCTGTGGCTTTAGGTCGTCCATCCTATGTTTATAGAGCGGAGTTACTCTATCTAATATACTTTCAAGGTCTTTTAAAGCGCTACCATCTCCATCATTCAGTAATATTTCATAGAGCATAATGATGGTTCTGATTACTCCACCGGTAAGTATAGCAAGGGTTTCTATTCTAGCTTTATTTGCTTCTATATCTATTTTATTATTTGACTTTTCCTGTAGCTTTTTTATCAGGTCTATAGTTTCATCTTTATTAAGCCCTTCTAAGTTGATAACCTTAAAAAAATCAAAAAATGGCTCGGAATAATCATTGTGGCTTTCTAATACAACCGCAGAGGCCGCAATTATACGGATGTCAGCACAGTTCATCAATATTTCCCGGAATCTGTGGCTATCCCGCTCATTCAGATTATCAAGAAATAATTCACCGAAATTATCAAATAGTATTACCAGTTTCTTTTTGTGCTTGTGTAATATGTCAAGGATGAGGTTAAAGCATTTCTGTTCATAATCGTTACTACCTATAAATTTATCAGTAGCCTTATAATAACCTCCGCCATCCGGTAAATAATTGTCAAAATATTTTAACAGCTTTTCCCATAAATTGGAAAGAGAGGTAAGGTCATAAGATTCTTCATTGAAGAATACAGGCTGCAGCCATTCTTTTAATTCCGGTGTTCTTTCTATTTCATACTTCAACCGGAGCAATAAGGTTGTTTTCCCCATGCCACGCTGTCCCTGTATAAGGTAATGTTGTTCGGAATGCTGCATATCCCCGCTTTTAATGGCATCAAATATCTGCTCAAAAACTTTTGTCCTTACTACAAAATGTTCTATCAGCCATTCTTCAGGCTGTGCTGCCGGATTGTATAATTTAGGTTCAAATTCCATAAACATTATTTTTTTTGCACCAGAGTTGAAGAATTGGAGAAGTGTACATGTACTTTCCTCCTTTTTCATATAAATATCCGTCCTCACAAAGCCCGTCCAGTATTTCTTTATAATTATCAACTGCGTGTTTTTGTGATAGGTCAAAGAATATTGCCTTATCCATTGTATCGTTCTGCGCAGTATAAATCAACACCTCCATTGCATATAAGAATTCATTACGTTCCAGTAATCCCTTTAATCTTGAAAAATACGGTTCGAACATTGCTTTGTTTTTTGCTGCTATGGTTCGTGCAATCGCATTTTTCACATCTGCATTATCCAGTGATACCTGCTTATCGTAGAAAATGTCTTCCAGTTCCTGGTAAACCAATTGTATATGAAACGGTATATACCATCTGATTTCATCCAACATGTATTCAATTGCATCCGCCGCAATCGTAACCTTTTTTCTTTTGCATAAAAGGCGTAGTAATTCTTTTGCATCCGTTCTGGTCAATGGTTGCACTTCCACAGTTATTACATCGTTTATATCAGTTAACGATGCTATTTTTTCTACCCGTGGGTGCAATGCAATAGAGCCGGTATAAATAAAGGCAATTTTTTCTTCGGTTACTTTATGGTGCCTTAGTTCCCTGTTCAGTTGTATAAATCTCCTTGCTTCATTTTCTCCATGTTGCTTATTGACGTTGTGAATGGTCTGCGGGAATTCGTCAATCATTATTACTACACGCCCAATCCCTTTATCTATTTTGCTTAATAAGTCAATAAATTTTTGATGATAATCAGGTTCTTCCTGTTCTTTAAGTTTTACACCACCTACTTCATCAACTGTATTTATTACTGTTGACAAAAGATTGGTTAACCCTGATGATAATTTTGCAAGATTCCGGATAGCTTTACTTTGTATCAAATCATTATATAAAACTTTGAAAAAGTCATTGACCGAATAGACTGATTCTGTAATTACATATATAAAGAAGTACCCACCTTCATTATCAGTATCTTCCAGATATTTCAATATTGATGTTTTTCCAACGCGCCTTGGGGCAGACAGATAAATATTAGCATTTATTTCTAATAGGTCAAATATCTTTTCTATCTCCCTTTTCCTGGGAAAGAAAGCATTTCCTCTGGCTGGATTACCTAAACTGGGTTTAAAATCTTTCATTTTGACAAGTTTTATTTTGTCAAAAGTAAAGACAAAAATTTATTTGTCAAATTTTTTAGCAAAAATATTTTTGTCAAAAGGGGAATATCTCTCCTCCCCAACAACTCAAAGCAACATTATTGTACCTTTTGGCCTTTTATACCTGAGAGGAGGATGAGATGTGGATGTTTTAGAAATAAGTTACATTATATGTAATGAAGGGAAAATACTAAAAAAAACAAACCACAATGGTTTAGCAACTTTTTTTCTCAATCAGGGTATCTGTTTTTTCGTAGTCAGAGATTAACCTCTTCCCTGCGCAGCAAATACTTTCCCAGAACGTCAAATTCCACATTCACTAAACTGCCCTCATTTATGGTATGGAAATTAGTATGATTATATGTATAAGGAATTATGGCCACGGTGCATTCATCCCTGCCTGCATTGAATGCTGTCAGGCTTACCCCGTTGATGCAGATGGAACCTTTCTCTATTACCAAAGCGGCATATTGGGGAGGGAAACGAAACCGGAACAACCAGCTGCCATCAAGAGTTTTCTTTTCAACACAGGTAGCCGTAGTGTCCACATGGCCCTGTACAAAATGTCCATCGAGGCGGTCGCCCATCTTTAGGGCGCGTTCTATATTTATTAAGCCGCCTTTCCTTAATGACCCAAGGTTGGTTTTACTGAGCGTCTCGGCCACAGCGGTTACTCTGTATGCAGCACCCAGAATTTCTACCACAGTAAGGCAAACCCCGTTGTGCGCCACACTTTGGTCCACCTTCAGTTCCCCGGATAACGGGCTTTCAATAATGAAATGAATATTAGAGCCATCGGGCACTATATCTGCAATGGTAGCTACCGCTTCTATGATACCTGTAAACATGATAAAACTATTGTTTTCTTGCTCTGCCAACGAATAATGCCGTGCCGGTATCGCTCACCACCCGCAGGTTTATGTGCAGCAGGTTACTGTCAACCCTGTCTTTTGATATGGTGCCGCTTATGGTATCCTGTATGCGGCAAAGCAACTGACCAGGATTCATGGTCGTAGTATCGCCAACTGTAGTATCCATGGTAGCTACATAAGTGGGGCCCGCGGTAAGCGTCAGCTGCTTGCCGGAATTGCAAAATCCGGTAACTCCGATTTTTGAATTACTTATTTTGGATATTTTTATAATAAACGAATCGGCTGAAATAAAGAGCCCTGAAGGAGAAAGATAAACGGAATCGTAGAAAAGATAGCTGCCCTGAAAGAGGTCGGAAGGATAAAAACAGACTGTATTATCCGGCTTGCCCGGAAAACCCCAGTTATAATTTACAGCAGTAGGGTCATTACAATAGGGATTGGTAAGCCTCGGGTCATTGACCGGTTTCGGATCTTTCCATTTGGCACATGAAAACAGCACACAGATGCCGGTGATAAACAAAAATGATATTGAAACAAGATAGCGCATAAATAAATGTTTTTAGCAGCCCGGCCCCACTGTCATTGTAAGCCCCTCAGACTTTGTCATGGTGAGCTCCGCCGACTTTGTCATGGTGAGCCCCGCCGAACTACTAAACGTATTTTTTACAAAATTATTCTTTTTACGGGGAAATTGAGGTGCAAATTCCATGCAGTACCCTTAAAAAAATCAAATATCCACCCGCTGGTTCGCAGCTTTTAACTCTTCCATAAATTCCATCAGATAATCAACTTCCACATGGTCCATCAGCACTATTTTATACCATTCAGGATTTTCAGTATGCGAATCAGGGACCATCCCATACTTTTCCGCCAAAACGTGAGGTATATGCTTTGCCCTGATGGCTACAATGTTTAAATCAGGATGGCGGTAGTAGTTGATGTTTTCTGCATCCAGTTGTTTACAGAGCCATTTGGTGCGGTACAATAATTTACTGATTTTTTCGTACCAGCCATAAGGACCGTAAGTAAATAATATCATCCATACTGCTACCGCATTGGTACCGGAACGGCTGCCGCTAAGGGTAATGTCCATTCCGCTTACATACCTGGCTTCTTTTGTTAAGACATAATGCATCAGTCCTTTCCGGACAATAAAAATACCGGTGCCGTAAGGAGCCTGCAGCATTTTATGCGCATCCAGGGTTATGGATGATACATTTGGATTGCTGAAGTTGATGGTATTATCAGGACAGCTTACCGGGTATATAAATCCCCCGAATGCGCCGTCAATATGTATTTTAAAGGCTACTTCATTTTTTGACAGGCAGGCCGCATATACATCAGGGTCGTCAACACTGCCAAACATGGTAGTTGCCATATTGGAGAAGACAATGAAGTACTTGATCCCTGCCTTCATTGCCTTTTTAATTTCAGCATCCAGCGACTCTTCTATGATTGTCCGCGTTTCATCATTTACATCTGCACTATATGATCTTAAATTCAACAGGTTGGCAGCCTTGGTAACAGAATAGTGCGTATCCTCAGAACTCAGCAAGGCTATTTCTTCAATTCCCGCACTGAATTGTTCTATAAAGTAATTGCGGTAAATCCATGCAGCCTGAATGTTTGCTTCGGTGCCACCAGCGGCAATATACCCATCACAGCTTAAATCATCTGCTTTTAACAGATCCACGCTGAGCAATTCTATAACTTCCCTTTCCAGCTCCTGAGTACCATTAAAGAAAGGCTCCGAATTACCCAATGTATGGCAACCGATGTGGTTTGGGTTTTGAACATAAGTCCTCAGCAGAGGAGCTTCATTAAGAAAAGAAGCCTGCTCATAAAATACATTAGGGTCCAGCTTGGAAACAGGAATACCAAGCGGCAGTTTTTCCTGGTAATCAATATTGATTTTAAGGGCAGCGGTAATTCTTGTATCCTGCTCTTTATGGGAAAGTTTCTTCCAGTATTTGTTCTCCATGATCGGCAAAATTAGGTTTTATTTTGGGGAGGGGCAAAAACAGGGAATCGTGCAGATTATCCGGTGCAGTTAACCAGGGCGAGGGTCAGCAGCGCTATTATGCTTTATCAAGGATTTTGCCGGACGGAGTCCTTCGTTTCATTGCTGGATTTAAGTCCCGCTTCGCTTAGACTTAAACCAAGGGGGCGGGTGGTTGGATCGTGCAGGATTAAAATGGATTATAGCTTCCTCCTTGCGATTTCCTTATTAATGAGGTCCAGCTCCCTGGTTGTTTGCCCGGCTACAGATGTATTTTCTTCGGCTCGGCGCATTAAATAAGGAATTACATCCTGAACAGGGCCATAAGGCAGGTATTTGGAAACATTGTAACCATCATCAGCAAGGTTGAAAGAAATGTTATCGCCCATGCCATATAACTGTGAGAAATAAACATAGGGGCTACCTGGCTTAATATTGTGTTGCTGCATATAATTTACAGCGTCCATGCAACTCTTTTCATTGTGGGTGCCAATAAATAAAGAAAGCTTACCAAGATTTTGCAGGCAATAAATTACTGCTTCGTCATAATCTTTATCAGTACTTTTTTTATCGGGCTGAATGGGGTCGGGGTATCCTTTTTCGGCAGCGCGGGCACGTTCCTTTTCCATATAAGCGCCGCGCACCAGCTTTGCTCCAAGTATATAACCCAGGGATGCAGCCTTTTCACAACAATCTTTAAGGAATGGTAATGTGCCACTGCAATACAACTGGTAGGTATTAAAAATGAATGCCCGCTCTTTGTTGTATTTCTCCATCATTCTTTCGGTCAGCTCATTCACCGGCTCCACTATCCATGTCTCTTCCGCATCTATCAATATCATTATTTTCTTCTGGTAAGCGGCAGAACAAACCCTGTCAATGCGGCCGTGAACTCTTTGCCATTCCGCTTTTTCCTCGCTTGAAAGTGTTGCTCCGCTGTTTATTTTTTCCATCAAATCAAAACGCGCAAAACCGGTAACTTTCAGGCTTACAAAAGGAATATTTTTTTGAGATGCGGCAAAATTTATCGCTTTAATAAACTCATTGGTCGCTTTGTCAAATTCCGCTTCGCTTTCTTTGCCTTCCACCCCATAATCAAGAATGACGCCCACTTTATATTTCCCGATAACTTCAGCAGTCTGGGCCGCTTCATTCATATTTTCTCCACCACAAAACTGTTTAAATATGGTTCCCTTTATTATTTTTCCAATGGGTAAATGCGCTTTAATTGAAAACCTGGTTGCAGCGATTCCAAGTTTGGTAATTAAGGGGGACTTCATGGAACTGAACAAAAAACGGCCGAGCTTTAAATCCTTGTCAGAGCGGTAACGAAAGGCGATTTCAGTGTTATTGAATTGAGGCATACTGAAGTGGAATTGAGGTAAAATAAATTACAAATGCTATCACATCTAAATTAGTGCAAATATCATAGCAAAGGTAAAATTAAAAGATGATAAAAATCATAGATTGCCCTGATTAATAACATAATCGAACAGCATATTCTGTCAGACGCGAATACCCGGTTTGGCATGTTTTTATAAAATAGATTAGGGTCTTTTTTTCTTTTTAAATAATATAATCAATACCTTTATTTCTATTTTATTTAATTCTTTGTAAACAATTAATAACAGGAGTCATGAAGAGAACACACTTGTTTATTATTACACTTATTCTTGGGGGCTTTATAGTTAGTTGCGGTCCTAACTCTCAGCAAACCGGAGATAACCAGAATGCGGCCGGAAATAAAAACAGCCCCTCCGTTACAACCGATAATTCAAAAGGAAAAGGGAAGTTTACGGATGTGCAGCTTACTCATCCGCTGGACCAGGGCATGGTGGCCAAAGGCAAAAATTTATTTGATGTAAAATGTTCTGCCTGCCATAAACTCACAGACGAAAAGCTGGTAGGCCCCGGCTGGAAGGGTGTTACAGACAGGAGAACGCCGGAATGGATAATGAATTTTGCAACGAATACGGATGAGATGATTGATAAAGACCCGACCGCACAGGCATTACTTGAAAAATGTATGATACGTATGCCCAACCAGCATATAACTGATGAAGAAGCCCGTGACGTACTCGAGTTTATGCGTAATAATGATGGCAAGAGTTAGTTATCCCATAAAAAAAAGCGCCTGAACTTAATATAGGTCCAGGCGCTTTCTGCATACGATAGTTATTATTTTTTAGGAGGCAAGAGCACCTCGTCAATAACGTAAATCAGGCCGTTTGAGGCGGGTATCACTGCAAGAACATTCGCTGTGCCATTCACTTTTATTTTCCCGTCTTTCTTGCTGATGGTTACATTCTGTGAGTTTACCTGTCCTAAAGATTGCCCATCCTGGAGCATATCTTCTTTATAAATACCTACCGATACATGGTATTGCAAAATGTCCGCAAGCTTGTCTTTATTTTCCGGTTTCATGAGATCTTCCACTGTTCCTTTAGGCAGTTTATCAAATGCCGCATTAGTGGGCGCAAAAACAGTAAATGGCCCGGATTTTTTAAGCACATCCACTAATTCCGCCTGCTTAAGGGCAGCTACAAGCGTAGTATGGTCTTTGCTTCCCAATGCTACCTGTACCACATCTTTCTGCGAAACATCATCCTTGATTTCGGTATTCGCTGATGGCTGGTTTTGCGCTTCTGAAGAAGCCGCTTCTTTTTTTGATGTATCTTCTGTATTACAGGATATGGTAAGTGACAATAATCCTGCGGTTACTGCAAAGAATAATTTCTTCATGACATTAATTTTTAATTGTTTAAAATTGGATTATGATGTAAATATATTTTCCCGGCGAACACAAAAAACTGATTATGGTCATATTATGGACATAAAGGTCTCATTATCAATTTATTTTTGTTTTCCGCACAAATTTATTAGGTATCGTACTAATTGGACAGTACCTTGGTCATTCTTATCAATGACCTAAGTCAGCTTGTCTATTGATCACAAACAGTGCATAATTGAAAATACGAATATATTTTTGCATTTCAAATGGATGTAATATTATGAAAAATACCGTTCACTTCCAGTATTTAACGGTGGCATTAATATCTGTAATTAATTAAAATAATATGTTCCTGACCAAAATCAGGAGAGATAAAGACTTTTTTGTCTCTTTTTCATGACCTAAATCATAAAATAGGTAGAAAATGTTACCGAATTTTGGCAACTGATTCAGAAAAACTAAAAAAACAATACAATTATGACTTTAAAACATCTTTTACCAGCGGCAATAATAGCCTGCGTATTTTTTTACAGTTGCGGCTCTAATCCCCAACCACCCGCTGAAAACCAAAATTCTACTTTAAAAGAACCGGGCGATAAAAGCGGTGCTGCAGTTGCAACCGATGATTCTAAAGGAAAAGGGAAGTTTACAGATGTAACACTCACACATCCGCTGGATCAGAAAATGGTAACAAGCGCCAAAGCAATCTATGATGTAAAATGCGGCGCCTGCCATAAACTGACCGATGAAAAATTAGTTGGGCCTGGCTGGAAGGGTGTGACCGACAGAAGAAAACCGGAATGGATAATGAATTTCGTGGTAAATACGGATGAAATGATTGACAAAGATCCTGCTGCACAGGCACTGCTTGAAAAATGTATGGTGAGGATGCCCAACCAGCATCTCAGTGACGAGGATGCCCGTAATATGCTGGAGTTTATGCGTAATAATGACGGCAAAAATTAGTTTTTTCTCTCACACTTTAATATATATCCAAAATGAAAAAAATAATCCTTGCACTTAGCTCGGTTGCTGTAATAGCATCCATGCAAAGCTGCAAAATGAAGAGTGCGGAATCGGCCGTGCAAGGCGATGCTGCCTCAAAGGTGTATGTCGCACCCGGTAAATATGACGAATTTTACAACTTCGTATCCGGTGGCTTCAGCGGCCAGGTTACTGTATATGGCCTCCCTTCCGGAAGATTATTAAAAGTCATTCCCGTTTTCTCCCTCTTCCCGGAGAATGGGTATGGTTTTAATGAAGAAACAAAACCTATGCTGAATACATCCAATGGGGCGGTGCCATGGGATGATCAGCACCATCTGATGTTATCTCAGACTAATGGAGAACAAGACGGGCGCTGGATTTTTGCAAACGCAAATAATACACCCCGTGTAGCAAGGATAGATCTGACTACATTTAAAACTATGGAAATTTTACAGTTGCCAAACAGCGCCGGTAACCACTCATCTCCCTTCCTGACTGAGAATACGGAGTATGTAGTTGCCGGAACCAGGTTCTCTGTGCCTCTAGGGGAGGAGGATGTTCCGATTAGTTCCTTTAAGCAGAATTTCAGAAGCACCGCCTCATTCATCAGTGTTGACAAAACAACAGGACATATGAGCATTGCCTTTCAAATTATGCTGCCGGGCATGAACCTTGACCTGAGCCGTGCAGGGAAAGGCGCGTCTCATGGCTGGTTTTTCTTCTCTTGCTACAATACAGAGCAGGCATATACCTTACTGGAAGTTAATGCATCTCAAAAAGATAAGGACTTTATAGTAGCAGTGAACTGGAAAAAAGCCGAAGAATATGCAAAGGCTGGCAAAGGCAGGAAAGTAGCTGCAGAATACGCCCATAATGTGTATGATGAAGACAAACAAACTGCTACTTCAACAATGGAGAAAGAAGTATTGGTACTGGATCCAAAGGATTGCCCTGATATGGTTTATATGATCCCATGTCCGAAATCACCACATGGATGTGATGTTAGTCCAACCGGAGAGTATATAGTAGGTAGCGGTAAGCTGGCTGCTTTGATACCTGTATTCTCATTTGCAAAAATCACGAAAGCGATTGCTGATAAACAATTTGAAGGCGACTTTTACGGGATTCCCGTGATCAAATATGAAGCTGCATTACATGGAGAGGTAAAGAAACCTGGCCTTGGGCCATTGCATACTGAATTTGATGATCATGGTAACGCCTATACTTCCATGTTCCTTTCATCTGAAGTGGTGAAATGGAGACTGAGCGACTTACAGGTTGTTGACAGAGTGCCTACTTATTATTCTGTAGGCCATTTAATGGTGCCAGGTGGCGATACCAAAAAGCCATGGGGCAAGTACCTGGTTGCCTATGATAAAATTACTAAAGACCGTTATCTTCCAACCGGCCCTGAACTTTGCCAGTCAGCGCAATTGTATGATATATCAGGTGATAAAATGCAGCTGATACTTGACTTCCCTACTATTGGCGAGCCACACTATGCGCAGGCATGCCCGGCTAGTCTGATAAAGGATAAACAAGTTAAATTCTTTGACATCAACAAAAACCACCACCAATTTGTAGCAATGGGTGAAAAGAAAACCAATGTGGTTCGTACAGGAAACAGAGTTGACGTGTGGATGACAGCTATTCGTTCGCACTTAACACCTGATAACATTGAAGGAGTTTATGTGGGCGATGAAGTTTACTTCCACGTAACGAACCTGGAACAGGATTGGGATATTCCACACGGATTTGCCATCAAGAACAATCCGGGCGCCGAGTTGCTGATTATGCCAGGTGAAACAGTAACACTGAAATACGTTCCTACACATCCGGGAATCTATCCGTTCTATTGTACGGATTTCTGTTCTGCGCTCCACCAGGAAATGTCGGGATATCTCAGGGTATCTCCAAAAGGAAGCAATGTTCCAATAAAATTCGGTACAGGTGTTGTTGCTGATACTACTGCAAAAAAATAATCATTAATCGATAATGGTAATGCTGAATACTTTTCAGCATTACCATTTTTATTTTACCAACTATGAAAAAGTTAACGCTTCCGGGAAAAATAAGCATTGCCGTTGTGATACTTTGTTTATCAACATTATGGTTCCTTCCAATGTGGCAGATAGACCTCAGGGCACCGCAATATCCCGGTGGATTATCCATGAAAATATGGATCAACGATGTGAAAGGTGATGTGGACATCATAAATGGACTGAATCACTACATTGGTATGAAGACAATCCATAAAAAAGATTTTCCTGAATTCATTTTCCTTCCAACAACCATGATGATATTCATGGGATTAGGACTAATTGTATTGCTGCTTAACAGGAAATTGTACTATTACATTTGGACAGGTTTGTTTGCGTTCATCGGATTTTTCTCATTCTACGACTTTTATAAGTGGGAATACAATTACGGGCACAATCTGGATCCTTCTGCACCTATAAAAATCCCTGACATGTCGTACACACCGCCATTGTTTGGATATAAGAAAATGCTGAACTTTGAAGCGCTGTCCCAACCCGATATAAGCGGCTGGTTTTATATCAGTGCCGGGGTGATAATGGTTGGTATCTCTATTTATGAGTATAGAAAATCACATGCTAAATGAGGACTACTCTTTTTATTTTTTTTCTGGTCTTCTTAACCTCATGTACTGCTGAGTTTGAGCCAATAGACTATGGCCATGATGCGTGTGCATTTTGCAAAATGACCATAATGGATAAGCGTTATGCAGCTGAAATACTAACTAAAAAAGGGAAAACGCATAAATTTGATGATATCTCCTGCCTCAGAAAATATATTAAAGATGATAACTCCGAAACTGACCTGACAATCTTTGTAGCTGATTACAATAATCCGGATAGTAAATTTTTAGATGCCCGCCAGTCTGTATATTTACACAGCGAACTGTTCAAATCGCCGATGAATGGGGATTTTGCAGCATTTGCAAAAGAGGAAAACGCCCTGCCGTTAAGGGATAGTTTGCATACTGAATTATTAAAGTGGGAAAATCTGAACTGATTAAATGAATAGTATCCGGGCTTTTACCTTATGGAGTGTTTTGTTATGCCTTGATGTTGCAGTTTGTTTTGCAACAACAACAAAGGTATATCCTGCGCCGAATAGCCTTCATTATGCAATCAGCAATGCGCATAAAGGCGATACCCTGGTTTTGCAAAATGGCGTGTACAAAGAACACGACCTGGTCATTCAAAAAAAGATAGTAATCACAGGAAATGGGGCTGCAATAATAGATGCGGAAAATAAATTTCAGGCATTTCTTATCTATAGTGATTCTGTGGCCATACAGGGCCTGGAGATCAGGAATATCGGGAAGGCGGGTATGATTGATATGGCAGGTATCAGGATTGTGAATGCCAAAGGTGTTTCGATAAACAACAACAAACTGCTCAACAATAACTTTGCAATTTACCTGCAAAATGCATCTCAATGCAACATTCTTGATAACATTATTCATTCCGATTTTAAAGATGAAGTAAATGGCGGCAATGGCATTCATGCCTGGAAGTCGGACCACCTGCTGATAAAAGGCAACACCGTATCCGGCCACCGGGACGGAATCTATTTTGAGTTTGTTACCGATTCATATATAACAGGCAATGTTTCTTTCAGCAATGCCCGTTACGGACTGCATTTTATGTTTTCGCACGATGATACCTATTCAGGAAATACTTTTAAAGATAATGGGGCCGGGGTAGCTGTAATGTATTCTCATGGTGTTATTATGCTTGACAATAATTTCCTGCAAAATTGGGGAGAAGCTTCTTACGGACTGCTGCTGAAAGAAATTACAGACAGCAAAATTGAGCATAACCGTTTTATAAAAAATACTGTGGGGATACATATGGAAGGAACTACCCGCGTGGATGTGTTAAAAAATCTTTTCCAGGATAATGGTTGGGCATTACGTGTACAGGCCAGTTGCAGCGGCAGTAACTTTACCGGGAACAATTTTATCGGCAATTCATTTGATGTAGCTACCAATGGCACCATGATGCTTAATTTCTTTAGCCACAATTATTGGGACAAGTATGACGGCTACGACCTGGATAAAAACAGCATAGGCGATGTGCCTTATTACCCCGTCAGTGTGTATTCCGTTATCAGTGAGAAAATACCTTCGGCCATGATTTTGTACCATAGTTTTCTTACAGACATTATGGACAAGGTGGAAAAAGTATTGCCAACTATGATTCCAGATAAACTGAAAGATGATAACCCGGTGATGAAAAAACTGAAATTATGATAGCAATTGAACACCTTACCAAATCATACGGAAAGTTTAAGGCGCTGGATGATATCAGCCTGAGTTTTGAGCGCGGGCAGGCCATCTCTTTATTGGGGCCAAATGGCTCTGGTAAAACAACGCTTATCAAATCCATTCTTGGCTTGGTGATACCGGAAAAAGGAACAATAAAAATAAACGGCAGTGAAATAAAAACGCATTGGGAATACCGCTCGCAGATTGGTTATATGCCGCAGATAGGCCGCTACCCGGATAATATGACCATTGGGCAGGTAATAAATATGCTGAAGGAAATAAGGAAGGACTGTAAACAGTATGATGAGGAGTTAATAGTGAGTTTAGGCATCTCAAATTTCCTGAATAAAACCATGAGGAGTTTATCTGGAGGAACACGGCAAAAGGTAAGTGCATGTTTAGCATTTCTTTTTTCACCGGACATCTTTATATTAGATGAGCCAACGGCAGGATTAGACCCGCTCTCCAGCGAGGTATTTAAAGATAAGATAACGAAGGAGCGCGCAAATGGCAAGCTCATTCTTATTACCTCTCATGTGCTGAGCGACCTCGAAGGTATCACCAGCCACATGGTATATCTGCAGGACAGCAAACTGATGTTTTATAAAACAGTAGAAGAACTGAAACTTTCGACCGGTGAAGAAAAACTGAATAAAGTGATTGCAACTATTATGCTAAAGGAATTGCCGAAAACAATACACAATTAATTTGAACAATGGATTATTCGCAAAGGCATAGATGAGGTGAGTGTGGGCAGATTTGACAACTTTTAAAAAGTTGTCAAATCTTGTGTAACGCAAGTGCAAAACAGATAAAATAACTAAATGAAAACCATTATAAAATATGTATTGCTGGACCTGCTGAAAAACAAGACCATACTTGTTTATACCGTTATTCTTGCGGCATTGGCGGTAAGTGTGCTGAACATGGACAACAATAATTCAAAAGGTCTATTAAGCCTCTTGAATATTACTTTGCTGTTTGTACCTATTATCAGCATTCTCTTTTCTACCATTTACTTTTTCAACTCTGTAGAATTTACAGAACTGCTGCTAGCGCAGCCTATAAAAAGAAAAACCATGCTGCTGGCTGAATATACAGGCGTTGCTTTTGCATTAAGCATAGCCTATATAGCAGGAGTAGGAATACCGGTAAGTATATTTTGTTCCGGGCTTGCTGCATTTACTTTATTGGTAAGCGGCCTGTTCCTCACACTTATTTTCTCCGCCCTAGCCCTGCTGATTTTCGTTTTGTTTAAAGACAAAACAAAGGGCATAGGCGCAGCCATTATTACCGCTTTGTTCTTCACCTTATTATTCGATGGCTTGCTGCTCTCTTTTATTTATTCCTTCAGCGATTACCCGATTGATAAACCCCTGCTTGGCTTAATATCCCTGAACCCGGTTGACCTTGGCAGGATATTGGTTTTGCTGCAACTCGACGTTGCTGTAATGATGGGTTATTCCGGGGCATTATTCAAGAAGTTCCTCGGCTCCGCCACCGGCAGCATTTATACCATTGCCTGTATGCTGTTCTGGATAATCATTCCCCTGGTAATTTCTGTAAGGGTGTTTAAAAAGAAGGATTTGTAGGTTACTGCTTCACAAATTTCCTGACCTCTGTGTTGTTTATTTTTATGAAGTAGATACCTGTTTGTAGGTTGGCTACATCTATCTGTACCTTTTCTGTGTTGTATTCGTGGGTGTATAATGTTTGTCCTATGAGGTTGGTGGTCGATATTTGGTTTATTTTATCTGAGGAGGCGATGGTGAGTTCTGTAGTTGTGGGATTTGGGAATACATTAACTTTCGATTCCGGTGATGATATAGGATTTACAATTGTGCTTTCGCAACAAATTCTACGAATGAGTTGGTTTCCGACGTCAGCAATATATACATTACCCATACCATCAACAGCGATACCTGCCGGTCCGTTTAACTTAGCAGCAGAAGCCAAGCCTCCATCGCCTGCATAGCCAGGATAGCCGCTTCCCGTAATTGTACTGATGATGCCTGATGTACTTATTTTACGGATGCAATTGTTGTTTGGTTGAGAAACGAAAATTTGACCGGAACCGTCTACCGCTACGTCGTAGGGATAATATAATTGACCTGATGTCGCTGGCCCTGTGCCTGCAATTGTCATAATGATACCTGAGCTATTTACTTTACGGATTACACCATTTGCATCTACAATGTAGATGTTACCAGAACCATCAACATCAACACATGTAGGGTAGCGCAATTCAGCATTAGTTGCCATGCCACCGTCTCCACTATAACCAATAGCACCAGTTCCTGCAATTGTAGTAATTATACCCAAAGTATTCACTTTGCGGATTCTATTGTTATAACGATCGGCAATGTAAACGTTTCCGGAGCCATCAACCGCGAGACCATTAGGATCAAATATTTCAGCAGAAGTGGCAGGCCCTCCATCGCCACTGTAGCCATAAATGCCATTGCCCGCAAAAGTTGTTATTATACCTGACGCATTGACCATCCGGATGCGATGGTTATCACTAAAATACAAATTCCCACGATTATCAACAGCAACGCCCATAAGGTAGCCTAACTGGGCATTAGTTGCATCAATACCGTCCCCATTATAACCTGAATAACCATTACCGGCAATAGTAGTGATGATACCAGACGCATTGACCATTCTTATGCGATTATTTCTTGCATCTGCAATATAGATATTGCCATGGCTATCTATGGCCAAGTCATTAGGCTCATTTAATTCGGCTAATGTTGCAGGCCCATTGTCACAACAATAACCGCCATATCCGGAATCTGTAACAAAACCATTACCAGCAACTTTAGTAATAATCTGCGCTTTTGCCAAAACTGGGACAAAAAGCAGAAGAAAGAATATCTGTTTCATAGTAAGTTATATAGTATAAAGATAGTAATTCTTTCCGTTCAAAACCTTTTCTTTTTTAATGCGAGTCGCCAAAAATGAAATGAAGTGCTGCGTAACAGGTGGAATGGGGTGAGAGTAACCTGCCGGTGAGATGCCCTTTACATACACACAGGTGTCCCACATCTTGAAGATGTGGGACACCTGTGTCATTACCCAAAACCAACAGCTATCACCCTGCTTTCTCCAGCTCTATCGCTTTTGGAAACAGTATATTGTTTTCAAGGTGGATGTGCATATGAAGGTCATCTTCAAATTCTGCCAGCTTTTTGTATAGCAATGCATAACTTTCGCAGGCATTAGCCGGCAGCGTATAATTACCTGACAGGATCCTTATTTCATCTGCGAGGTCCCCAACAATATCATGGTCATTTTCCATTACGGAAATGGGTTGCTGAACAGAGCCGAAACCTCCGGGGGCCGTGCCACCATTTGTTTTACTGGCTTCCAGTTCTTTAATGTACGGGAACAGGATATTTTCTTCTTTTTTCAGATGAACTTTCAGTTCACTCAGCATTTCATCCACTTTATCCCTTATGCCTTCCAGTTCCGGATTTGTCTTGCCATGATGGTCAGCAACCTTCTGGCTGAGATCTGCCAGCATCGGGATATTCTGCCGGACATATGCGTGATGGACGTTGACAATGTAATCTGTAAGAAAGGTAAGGTTCCAGGCATTGAAATCATGCTGTGGCACACCTGATGCAATAGCAGCTGGTTTGTCTAATTCCTCCTGTACTTTCAATACGTCCAGGCCTTTTTCCTTACAGGCTTCCTGTAACGATTTTTTACCACCGCAGCAGAAATCAAGGCCGTACTTTTTGAAAACTTCCGCTTTCCGCAAATCTTTAGCCGCAATTTCTCCAAGCGTTTCAACGTGCTTACCTACGGCATTTTTACGTATTTCCACTTCCCAGATCATTGGGCCGCTTTCTACATAAGACCAGGTAAACGTATTCCCTCTTTCAGCCAATAACTGGTAATACAAAGGTTTGGGGTCATGATCATTATGGATAAGCACAGCATCCCCTCCTGCAAGTTCGTCAAAAGAGTTGAATATGGTTGGATGTTTTAAACGTGGCTCAATTTTCGTTACGTCAATTACTCGTGTCTGGTTCATTTAATTTATTTATGGATGAAATGATTATTGCTTTATTTGTTTTGGAATGCTATTGTAATACGCTATCCTCTTTAAAATTTTTGACTGATGAAAATGCAATCCAGGCAGCGCCTGCGAATAACCAGATTGCCGCTAACAGTAACAGCGAAGGATACATGACGCTGCTCAGCCTTAGCATAGCCGTAAGCCCCTGGGTCATTAACACCAGTTCATTTGCAATAACTCCTGTGGCAAAAATGATTATCCCCGTTTTTGAAGCATTCAGGTTTTTCTGGAAATAATTGATCTGCATTAAATGTGAAAGCAGATACAGCGTAACAAATCCCAGCATTACCAGGTGCAGATAGCCTATTATTATAGGCCTGTCACCAAATACTTCATTCCCGACTGAAGGGAAAATTATTCCTATCTGAATGGTTGTTTTAAGCGCGAAAGCAATCATAGATAATAATCCTATGGCTCTTGCAAACGGGTTGAGTGTTTTCAGGAAACCTGCTGAGGATCGCATCATTGTAAAAAAAGTGACAAGGGTAACCACGAGGCATCCACACCCTGCAATGGCAATAGCTCTGACAATCAGAATTTCAAAATGCCACAGATAGGATAAGGCCAATGTTGGTAAAACAGTTACCGATAATGCAATCGCGAAACGTTCTGCATTTTTCTGCGCTTTATAGCTAAGACCCGCTCCTGTGAGATTAAAAAAAAGCGCAAATACAGCTAAGGTAAAGAACCCATTGTATTGTAAATGGAGGTACGTATAAATTGCATCTTTGTATAAAAGAGTATTCGCAGAATGGGAGGCAAGCATATATGCCAGAGTAAACGGCCCGGCTGAGGACACAACTAAAGACATCATCGCAACCATACTCAATACCTTTACAGTTCTGGAAGGCTTACTTTTAACGAGGTCTCTTATAAATACCCAGGCAAAGACATAGGTTACAAATATGAACAGGGTTGAAAATAAAATGGATATAAACGCATATCCCTGAAATGGAAAACTAAGCAACATCCCAAAGGAGCATATTAATATCCCTGTTAACAGCCATTTGTATATTGGCTTTCGATAGAAGTTTTCAGGTAGTATTTCATAAGTCATTAATGCTAAAAGGCAAAGTGTGATCCATCCGCCAAATCCGAAGTGGGAATGTGCCTGCAACAAATTTTTAAAATCTATCCAGCGTAAGGAAAACATGATTTTGCACCGGAGAACTACACCAAAAGATGCAAGAATTGCAAGGTTGACTAATGCAATTGTCAACCACTTTTTTTTATCATTCAACATACTCCTACCATTATTTGAATAAAAGACCTTTTAATCTTTTTATTCGCTAAATTTTTTTTATTCCACCCTTAAAAATCCATTTCCTTTGGTCAGTTTCTTAGCCATTTCTTCTATCGTGGACTCTTCCACCATACTTCTGATATTGGCACGGATACCCTTAAACTTTTCATGAAGCGGGCAGGGCTCTGACTCAGAACACTCCTTTAATCCGATACCGCATCCGCAGAAAACGTCACTACCATCAGTTGCGTAAACAATCTCAATTAATGGTTTGTTGTTTTGCTTTTTGTCTAAGTAAAAACCTCCGTTTACACCTTTCTGGGAACTAACGATCTTGTTGCGTGTAAGTATCTGCAGGATTTTTGCAGTAAAGTGCTTGGGAGCTTCAATGTGCTCGCATATATCATCAATACCAATCTTTTTTTCCATGCTACCTTCAGCCGATATATATATCGCTGCTCTGATAGCGTATTCACAGGATTTCGAAAACATATCTATTCATTTATTTTTTTAACCAAAACCGATTTTTCCTTCTGTTAAGTTTGATAGGGCTTGTAAATTTTTCTTCCACTACGCTCCATTTCACTCGCTGTATTTTACAAATGTTAATTTCACTTAAAAAGACAGAATTGTCTTTTATTATTTGCAATAACTTTTTGACGATACGAAAATAGTTATGAACCAAACAAGGAATAATGAGCTTTATCATCATTTTTAATGATAGAAATCATGTTAATTCAGGTAGCGGTACCTGTACTTTGTACAACTAAATTTCAACATGTGAAGACCAACATGATAAATTCCGATAGAATAACCAGGTTGCTTTTAGCCATAGTTTTTGTAGCGCTGTATTTTACAAATCTTGTTTCCGGTGTACCTGGCCTGGCATTGCTGATAACCGGGAATATTTTCTTTTTAAACAACTTTACAGGTTTTTGCCCTGTATATTGGATGTTGGGTTTCAAGGGTAGTACAGAACAAAATGAGCTGCAGTAAAATCATTTTTTAACGCATAATTGACATTGGCAATGAACATAGAACATAATTATGAGGTGAACGTGAACTGGATACAGGACAGGATTGGTATTCTTTATTCACCCGAATTAAATGATGAAATGCAAGTGGCTACCCCGCCACAGTTCCCGAAAGGAATTGATAAAGTCTGGTCGCCGGAACATTTGTTTACCGCCGCAGTGAACAGCTGCCTGATGACTACCTTTCTCTCTATAGCGGAAAACTCGAAACTTGAATTTAAAAAATTCAGCTCAAAGGCCTACGGCAAACTTGAAATGGTGGATGGCAGGTATATTATGAGCGAGATAACGCTTATGCCATCACTGATAATTTTGAGGGAAGAAGACCGTGAAAAAGCCTTACGGGTACTCAACAAATCAGAAGCCGCCTGCCTCATTTCAAATTCCGTGAAGTCGAAAATCGTATTTAAACCTGAGATAAAATGTATTTCCCCGGTAGTTTGATGATGCATTTGTCGTAATAGGATTATTGGTAGTTTTTTTCCTTAGCCTTTGTCATTCTGAGCCCCGCCGAAGAAGCTGCTATCAGCGTCCAGTGTGTCACACCCTTGTACGCCTTGTTCTCTTCTCATCTTGAGCGATAGCCGAAAGGGAGCCGCCAAACTCACGCACCCTTTACTGGTGCAACTATCTTACTTTCTAATGAAAATTTACAAACTAATTTTATGTTGTGCCTGCAATTCTAAGATTATTAATAAAATCTGCCATCCCTGAAATATCAAAATAAGTTTCGAGGATGTAAGCTTTTTTCAAATCACCAGGCAAATATTTACCCCATTTACTGAAAATGAAAAAGGCTGGAGTTTCTTTAATAACTTTTTCTACATAATCCCCAATGTTCAAAATTTCTTTACGCAGAGAATCAATAACCTTGTCTATACCTTTCTCACATGATTTAATTTCAATCATACTCTCAGAATCATGTAAATCATTTTCTAATCCTATACTTTTCAAAAGAAAACTAATTGTTTTATTAATCTTAGTACCTGAAAACGTGTAAAATTCAATTGATTTTTCTTTGATAACTATTGGTCGGTCATTGTCGAAATCATTGACAGGAAATGGTTTGAAAAATAATTGCATTTCGTTGATAATGCTAATCGCTGAATCTTCATAAGCACCGCTATTTTCAAAATCACTGTATAAAATTTCAAGCATTTTTTTCCTTACACTCAAATGCACATTACCACCTTCACCAAAAAACATAGGCTTTTTCCCATCATAAGCAGGAACAACAAATATTTTCTTAGCGTCCATGTCAACATCCATAATTTTCCATATCCTCGCTGCTAATAACATATTTTCGCCTTCCGTTATCATGGGTGAAAATGGTATGTCTCCTATTGATTTGCCGCTATGTATAACTTTGAATGTAGGCAGTGTTTCAAAAACTGAATAGAACTCCCTTGAGTTGACAAGTTTTTCCCCTTCATATCCAATGATTAATTCTCTTTTTAAATCTTCAACATAATCTGCGCCTATCATGTACAGTATTAAACTTTCAATCTCAGAAAGCGATAAGTTTGCAAATGCAGCATTTGATTTTAGCCTGGTTATAAGCGCTTCTTTATTACAGCCGGAAGTTTCTCTTAATATTGATAATATTTGATGGAAGAGTATGTCAAATGGTTTCGTTTGAGAATAAATGGGTTCAATAAAGCTTTCTTTATACAGTTGCCAGCAAGCAATTGATTGTAACAACTGCCAGTGCTCGGTTGCATACAGTAACAGATTGCTTTTTATACTTTCTTTCCTGCCGCTTCGTCCAACTCTTTGTATTAATGACGCCACCGAAAAGGTGGAATCTATTTGAACAACCATATCTACAGAACCAATGTCAATGCCGAGTTCAAGCGTAGAAGTACACGCGATACAGAAATATTGGCGTTCATTGTTCTTTGCAAAATGCTCAATATACTCTCGAAGTTCTTTGTCAACAGATGAATGGTGGCTAAAGTAAAATGGATGCCCATTGTTCCGCTCGGCTGTTTTTTTCAATTTCACAGCTATCTCTTCTGCATTTCCCCTGCTATTGGGGAAAATCAATACTTTTTTATCCTTCGTTTGCTCATATAAGTCTTCAATAAACGCAACAGAATAACTTCCTGCTTCTGTTTTTATATACTTAAATTTCGCATTAAGCTCTTTTGGAGTTTTATCTAATAATACTTTTGTTCTGGCTTCCTCACCGGTAAATTTTTTAGCTTCGTCATAATCACCAATCGTAGCTGACAAACCAATTGTCCTGACATGATGAGGAACTGATTGTTTTATTCTTGATAGCAATGATTTTAATTGAATGCCTCTGTTACTGCCAATAAAAGAGTGTATTTCATCAATGACTACAAACTTAAGGTTTGAAAATAATGTCTTAACATAATAAGGATGATTTACGAACATCGCTTCTATTGATTCCGGCGTTATCAGCAAAATCCCTTTAGGCTCTTTGATAAGTTTATCCTTTAATGATTTGCTGGCTTCGCCATGCCATTTTGTAACAGTAACATCTAAGTGTTTACATAGCTCTTCAACTCTTTGAAACTGGTCATTAATCAAAGCTATAAGCGGTGAAATATAAAGCACTTGTATGCCTCGTTCCCGAAAATCAACCTTTGTAAGAATGGGTAAAAATGCAGCTTCTGTTTTTCCTGATGCTGTTCTTGAAGCAAGAATATAATTATCATCAGTAGTTAATATTTTGGAAATTGCAGCAACCTGGATAGCTCTTAAGGCATCCCAACGCTTGTCTCTTATGTATCTGCGTACCGGTTCTGATAATAGTTCATACGACATTATATTTCTTCTATCATTTCAAGTGAAACATCAATAGGTCGCTCATCTTTAATGTCAATAGCCTTCAGCAAATCATTTTTATCAAGTGATGGATTTTGGCGCAGGATACTCATAATATTCAAAAATTCCCGAATTATTTCTCGTGGTGTCAGAAATTCATTTGCTCCCGGCTTATTGAGAATTTCTTCCATAAAAAGTTGAATGTCATTATCATTTAAAGCACTTTCCACACTGTAATTGACATTGAAAATTGCTTTCAGTTTTTGCAGCAAAACAAAAATTTCAGCATGATTCAAAGGTTTTAATTTGATGACAGGTTGAGCAAAATCCCTTATTTCAAGGGTTTCAAACTTATTTAACGCTAACCTAGATTTTAGTGCATCATAGCTAAATAATCCTTTCCTTTCGTTTTCCAAAAACTCTTTTGTGCCGGCGAAATTGATAAAGAGGTTGGATATTTTCCCCTGGAAACAGTCATTATAAATGGCAAGGATTTTTTCGTAATTTTTCTCTCTTGATGGGGCATTAGATATTTTGTATAGATTTATTGCTTCATCCAGGTTCACCATAAACCCGCTATAACCAATGCTTACAAATAACTTGCAAAAATTCTTGAGCATGTTATAGTAATTCCCATCATTAATAATTTCCCGCACTCCTAAATCAGCCCGTGCTTCACTTTTGTATTTATATTCTCCCTTCAACCATTTTAAAGCATTTTTACACAATAATTCATTGTCATTGATATACCCTTTGTAGTATTTTAGAACTACAAAGCCAAAATCAAATCCACCAACGTCCGACAATTCGTTAATTGTCTTCATGATGTTCTTTTCTATAAGATAATAATACTTGTCGTCCCGGATGTCTATTAATGAAATGTCATTTTCTTCTGCCGTTTTAGTTATTATTTGGTCAATCCACTTTTCCAGTAAAATAGATAGAGCGCCACCTTCCGGCTTAGTTTGGATGGCAATATTATCCATAATGGCAGAGTATAAGGCTACAGCTTTCCCATCATTTGAATATAGTCTGTTTTCAGGTGTGAAATCTGCATTGGCCACTACAAATTTTTGTTTCATAGCTACGGTATTGAGCAAATGTAGCATGAAAGATTTTCCAGAACCATAATCGCCTATCCAGAATTTCACTAAACTGTGTCCATTTTTAACATCATAAAGTGATTTCAAAAAAGCATCTATTTCAGCTTTACGCCCGACAGTTATATGCTGTAACCCTATTTTTGGCACTACACCTGCTGACAATGAATTTATTATTGCTGTCGCTTCTTTGGGTTTAATATTATCAGCCATTTTGTACTATTTTATTGAAATAATCAGCATTTATAAGATACTCACTTTCCATCTCCTCAATTAATATATCGTCCAATAATTCGTAACAGTTTTCATTGATGCTATCTATTAATTGGCTTCTAAAAACATTGCAGTTCTTTGCAAAGCTATCAATTTCCTTACTTGACATTTTTAGTTCCTTCGCTTTAAAAATATTCAATAAAGCTACTTGGTTTTCATTTAAAGGTAGTGATTTAATATAGTCGGAGCTTGTAGAATTATTCGGTTTTGTATATCCTATTGAAAGTATATCATTGCTTTGTTGATTAACGGTTCTTGCTGCTTCTACTTTTTCTTCTTCATCAAGAATCTGACCTAAAATTTCAACTGTTCCTGAATGTTGTAATTTAACTTGATTGATTATATCCAAATCTAAGATTATCTTTTTCTGTATCGGGATTTTGTCATCACTTATTTTTTTAGGAATAATAACCTTAGTATCATCCTCATCTGCAAGAACCTGACCTAATATTTCAACCGTTTCCGAATGTTGTAATTTCACTTCATTTATCAAATCCAAATCCAAATGTATTTTCTTTTTTTCTGTGGTGTATATTTTACTTACCGATTGAATTGCATTTGTCAAATTTTTATATTTATTTAAAGTAGCTGCTACCTTTTGAAATTCTTCTAATTCTTTGTCATTAGAAAATAGGGCGTTTTGAATGATTTTTGGAAGCGCTTTATTGTCTGCTTTAGTTGATTTTAAGTTATAATAAATATAATGCAAATAGAGTTTTACTGCCTCTTCTCTGTTATATTTTGCTATCTCTTTGGCTGCTTCATAAAATATATTTTCTATTGATGGGTTTTTAATATTTTCTTCGCGAAGCTCATATATTCTACGTATTGTATCATCAGGATTATTTGCAGCATTTAAACAAATTTGTTCAAATTCTTCTTTCCATCTTATTGTATTTTGAGCGTTTAATTCTATTAATGTTTCTTTATCAGGCGGTATTATGAATTGCCTTTGCTGCATCAGTATTTCATATACATTATTGCCAAAAAGCAATTCAAATTGGCTGGAAAATGCTTTATTGTTAAAGCCCTCATCAATTTTCCTTTTATGCTGGTAGCATGTTCTTACGGCATTTTCCGCCCTTTTAAAAATTGTTAAAAAAATATCTGCTTCTTCACTTTCTGTGTACCAGGTTTGGGGAGCGTTAATAATAGCAACTTTCAATTTGTTTACTTCCTGGATAATTGTAGTATTGTTTTTTTTTAATTTTTTATTTAATTCTTTCAATGTCATTAGATATAGCCGTATGGTAGCAACACAACAACCTTCTATTGAAAGAAAAACATTATCAGGAATATAGAATTTATTTAACCAAGCAACTTCTTGGGTATTAAGCCCTAATTTGTTTTTATATTTTGTCCCTAATTTATAATTTTCTTCATAAAATCCGGGTGCATTATCTTTTTCAATTTTATCTAAAGGTATTGCCGGTTTTGAATGAGAGGGCTTTTCATCTTCCTTCAAACCATTCCACCAGTTAAAATCTGTATTTTGTTTTGAATGGGGTATTTTTTCATCTTGACCGGAAATGATAATTATAGAGGAATCTTCAACTTTTCTTTTAGTATCTAATTCACTTTTTTTTTCATTTTCTTTTCCTCCCTCTATTTCATAGTTGCCTAACGTAATATTTATTGTCTCGTGTTGAAAATTGCCTTTAAACGATATTTCGCTTACCGAATCTAATTTTATTGCATTAAAGGCATCACGCGTAGTTTTAATTGTCAATAAATTGAACTTGAACTTTTCATTAGATTGTTGATTCATATTTTCAATGAATCCATTAAAAAGAACTGACTTAACTATATTTAACTTATCGATTTTTAAAATTTCGTAAATAATTCCTAATGTTATATCAAAAATGAGTTTTTTATAGACTGTTTTTATTTCATTTTTCTTACGAGGCTTTTCTATAATTTCATCACTACTCTTTCTATAGCTGTCTATTCCGGCGATGTTGACCCACTATTCCGGTCATGTTGACCCACCCTTTAGTTGGGCAATAAATGAAAGAACTTAATGATAGGGCTAAAGTACTAATTTTTTGTTCTTCTTGAGTTTCCCTTTAATTCGATTCTGA
>CAISOH010000392.1 GCA_903887005.1 uncultured Bacteroidota bacterium
AAATATAAGTATATCGGGGCATGCTTTTTCCGGCATATTGTTTCCTTTATTAGTGCCGTCCAAAAGGACTTTATTATTTTACTGTCCGCTATTACTATTTACATTTTTGCCTTTTGAATTAAAGTGGAATATTACCATGCTTGCGCTTTGGCATCTTCGCTACTTTGTGCTCCAGCATTTTAAAAGCTTTAATCAGTTTTGTACGTGTTTCTTCAGGTAGTATTACTTCATCAATGAATCCCCGTGCTGCAGCGCCATAAGGATTTGCGAACTTTTCAATATACTCAGCTTCCTTTTCTTTCAGTATTGCCTCATGGTTTTCCGCTTCTGATATTTCTTTCTTAAAGATAATTTCAGCTGCTCCTTTAGCACCCATAACGGCAATCTCAGCTGTAGGCCATGCATAATTAAGGTCTGCACCAATATGTTTGGAGTTCATTACGTCGTAAGCGCCGCCATATGCTTTGCGTGTGATCACGGTTATTTTTGGCACAGTAGCTTCGCTTAAAGCGTACAATAATTTAGCGCCATTGATGATAATACCGTTCCATTCCTGGTCGGTACCCGGCAAAAAGCCCGGCACATCAACGATAACAAGCAGGGGTATATTGAAGGCATCGCAAAAACGGGTGAAACGTGCGCCTTTTTTGCTCGAATTAATATCAAGCACACCAGCAAGATATGCGGGTTGATTTGCAACAACACCTATGCTGCGTCCACCGATACGGGCAAAACCTACCACAATATTCTCTGCATACTGTTTATGCACTTCCAGGAAAGAACCGGCATCGGCAATTGCTTCTATCACCTCCTTTATATCATAAGGCTGGTTTGGATTAGCGGGAATAATATTATTAAGGGAAGTGCGCGTTTCATCAGCAATGTCATAAGCATAAACCGGAGCGTCTTCTTCGCAGTTTTGCGGCATATAATTGAGCAATCTCTTAATATGGTCTATACACTCCACCTCATTGGCGCAGGCAAAGTGAGTTACCCCCGACTTGGTTGCATGTGCATTAGCGCCGCCCAGTTCTTCGCTTGTTACGTTTTCGTGCGTTACGGTCTTCACCACATTAGGCCCGGTCACAAACATATAAGAGGTATGCTCCACCATAAGTATGAAGTCGGTAATGGCGGGAGAATAAACCGCTCCGCCCGCACACGGCCCCAGTATTGCAGATATTTGCGGCACCACACCCGATGCTTTTACATTCCGGTAAAAAATATCAGCATACCCTCCTAATGACACTACACCTTCCTGTATGCGCGCGCCACCACTATCATTGAGGCCTATTAAAGGTGCGCCGTTCTGCATGGCCAGGTCCATTATCTTCACAATCTTCTCGGCATGTGTTTCAGAAAGGCTGCCACCAAATACGGTAAAGTCCTGTGAATACACATAGGTAAGCCTGCCGTTAATAGTGCCATAACCCGTTACCACGCCATCGCCCAGATACACTTCTTTTTCCATCCCGAAATCATCGCAACGATGGGTAACAAACATTCCTGTTTCTTCAAACGAACCTTCATCCAATAATAACAGAAGGCGCTCGCGCGCGGAAAGTTTGCCTTTTTTATGTTGCGCTTCAATACGTTTTGCGCCGCCGCCTATTAATGCCTGTTGCTTTTTTTGTTTTAATAAAGCTATCTTATCCATAACGGGAACAAACGTAATACAAAAACCCCAAACCTACTTACCCCTTCTACAGAACTCAGGTTCTTTCGGAGGCGACCTTAATCAAAGCCTTATTGGGAGACCCCGCTGTAGGTATGGTGGTTAATAAAGGAGACTTCCCTTTTAATAGGGAAAATGAAACATTTTAAATTATGGGTTGTTAAGGTAAAAGTGAAGTTTTCTATATTAGGGAAACATTTTTTTGAAAATGGTTTTGTAGTAACGAAAATGACGCTTATCTTTGCAGTCCTTTAAAAAAAGAAGGGAGCATAGCTCAGCTGGTTCAGAGCATCTGCCTTACAAGCAGAGGGTCCGCGGTTCGAACCCGTGTGCTCCCACCACCACTACCTTGAAACCCGCTCTCAGAGCGGGTTTCTTATTTTAGACTCGAAAAAGGTGGCAGAAAAGGTGGCAGATTTCAAAAAATCAAACAATAGAATACAATAGCACACAATCGAATACAACAAGTCGTTTCAAACAAAATAAAAGGGAGCCGAAGCCCCCTTGAATATCACTTAACTTCATTTACTCGTTTTTACTTACCTTCTTTCTTTTCCATTTCTGCCTTCTGCCTTGCTTCCTCTTTGATTAGGTTATCCAGAATCTCAGCATGTTTCCGATTATCCGCCTTTATATATTTCATGAAGTTTTCCTGAGTCTTATGTCCTGACATAGCCATGATCGTAATTATAGGCACCCCCTTCAAATACATGTTAGTGCAAAAACTTCTTCTCGCCGTATGGGCAGAAACTTTTTGAAACTTCTGATAAGCTTCTATTTCAACCTTATGTGCTCTTGTGATTTTTTTCAAGAACTCCTTTTTTAATGAAGGCACTTTCTCAGCTATATCTTTAATATAGCGGTTAAAAACCTGATTAGGCGGGCATTCAGGAAAACCATCAGGGTATTTTGCCAGTATCTCCTTAAACATTGGAAGAACAGGAACAATGACTTTTGTAACTGAACGAATAATTCTTTTGTTCTTTCCCGGATCTATTTCCATAAACCCATCATTAATTTGAGCCAATCGCAAAATTGAAACGTCTTGAAACCTAAGACCTGTGCAACAACATATTACAAAAAAATCTCTAACTATTTCATAAAGAGGTGTGGAGAATTCGGTTATTGCCATCATTTCTTTTATCTCCTGCTCATTCAAATAGATATTGTCAGATTTCTCACGCCTAACGGTTACTTTAATATCAGAAGCGTGCTTATATTCAATCAGGTTCTTTTCGGCAGCATACGATATAAGCAATTTGAATACGGTAAGATACTTTGCGCTTGTATTTAGAGCCATTTTACTATTCAAATAATCAGTGAATGACTTAATCAGTTTCAAGTTAATGTCCGGCAAAATATACCTCTTCTTATGAGTCTTTTGAAACTCTATAAAGTGGTTCATAGCTGACTTGTATGGCTTGATGCTATTGGGATTTAAGTCCAAATCATCGTTGCTCCGTCTTACACCTGATTTGCTATCATCCATAAGAGTTTGAAAGAACTCTGTTATCAATATCGGCTTAACTTCTACTACCTCTTCAACTACTGGCTCATGTGGCTTCGTAATAGCGTAAATTGCCTGTTTAAGCGCATTTGGTTGTATTATACCGGAAGTTGTTTCTTGCAGACTCTTAAATACATTCAGATAAATCTCCTCCTTATCCTGTAACCGCCTTTTTATGCCGGTATCTTCGGTTGATTTTGGTAATTTCTTTTTGACATCCCATTTGTCGGTATCTATACTTTCGCCGGGGAATACAATTACTCTTTTATTCCTATAACATAGAGATGCAAAAATTGCAGTCTTGCCCTTCTTTTGAGGTTCTCTCAAATAATATGATAGTGATGCTCTCATGATTTCCTTTTATTTAATTGCTTTACCAATTCGCTTTCAAAATAGCGGTGTTGTCCGTTGATTTTTGCACACATTATATACCCCTTTTCATTCCAGCGGGTCACGGTATTAGCACTGACTCCGAGAAATTCGGCAGCCTGCTTACGGCTCATTACCTTTGGCTTAGACTCTGTTTGTGCAGGATAAGGATTAATCCCCTTGATCAGGAATGTTTTCATTATTTCTTCAAACAATCCCATCAGTTCTTCTCTGGTCATAACGATAAATTGCGGTGCTTGTTCCATTGTATAGCTATTTTGATATTTTTTGAATTGTGTTTTTTAATGGGCAATAGATTCCCTGTAAGCGATGTGTCGCTTTTTAATTGCTTCCTGTCATATGACAGGAAGCAATATGAATTAATTAGATGTGCTAATTATGCAGCCTTCTTTTGGCGCTGTGGCTTTTTGCGTTGAACCTTATTGGGGAAATCGGTCACGTCAACAGTCGTTGTCTCTTTTTCTGTCGATTCTTCCCACATGTTTTCAATAAATGCTGCTAATTCGGGATTGATATTTTTAGCATTTTCTCTCAATCTTTTATCTGCAAGATTGGCATAACGCTCCTGCTTTTCGTACATCACTCCAACACGACCCATCAGGGTGGCTAATATCAGCGTTGAACCAGTGCCCCCGAACGGATCGAGTACGACATGTCCGAGTCCAGGCTTAGTTGTGCAAAGCATCGGCAATAACATTAAACTGGTACTATAAGGTGCAGGGTGTTTCACATTCGGGTCAAGTTTTCGCATTTCAATTGACTCTGGTGAGACTAAGCAATGCTGAATTATATCACACTGGTCTTGCTTGTATAAAAAATCTTTGAACTTTTTATAAGGCTTGCTCAGAGACCAATCACCTTCATCAATTCCGCCGTCTTTATTTGGTCTGTTAATCTTTCCCAGTTTCATTTTTTTGTCAGGTTCGGCAACCTTAAAAGGAGTGTATTCATATTTTTCAGCGTCCTTCACAAAATGTAATACTCTTTCGTAGGTTGGCTGAAGTCGCCTGTCAGTATTTTGAGGTAAGGCTCGTTCCTTGACAAAAATTAATTCATTTACCAAATGAAGTTTCACTATTTCACAAGCTGCCATTACAACCCTGTGGGTAATTATGTTGTTGGTGTTTCTGTTATATGTGTCGCCAACATTAATAAAAATAGAGGCTGTTGGCTTAATTACACGCTTCATTTCAAAGAGGTATTCAATCAAATTCTGTATAAACAGTTCTGGAGTAGCTTCCTTGCCGAGTTCCGGCTCTTCTTCAACATCAACTTCCGTTGTTTGCTCTTCCTTTTTGCGGTAGTCCCGGAGATCATAATAAGGAATAGAAGTGCCAATCATATCTACACTATCATCCTCGATTTCTATCATATTTTTACAAGACCCAGTATATATTTTATAGTTATCCGGGTTTGATAGATTTTCGATATTTGCCCGTTCAGGTACATCGCTATCTCCCTCATTGGCTCTCTCTTCATGTAGTTTTATCATGTCGTATGCCTTATTTACTGTCATGATTTTTCTACTTATTTTGTCAATAAGCTCCAACCCGGCTTCAGGGTGGTCTTTCTCATAATTATCAACATAAAGAAGCCTACGCAGCGTAGGGCCGGATATAGCAGCACCAATATACTTGGCTGCAAGTTCAAATCTGTCTTTGGCTATCTTACCAAACTTTTGGTCTCCGTCCAAGCCAATCAATTCCCTCTCTTTACCTTGGGAAGTGCCCAGTGTACCGATAACAAACCTTGCTTCATTAAGGAACTCCATAAATGTTTTCTTGCGCTGCTGGTTTGAGGCAATAATGAGTTTCTCAATTTCCAACTCAGTAAGCGTTTCTAAAACATTAGCTTCTATTTCTTGCCAGTTAAGTTTTTTGGCAGCCAGAACCCTTCTGCGACCCGATATTATCCGGTTCTGTTGATCCACTATTATCGGATCCAGTTGCCCGTCTTTTTCAAGGCTCTTTGCCAAAATATCAATGTCTGCAATATGATATATTTTCTCTGCAAATGGGTGCGGCTTTAATAGCTTTATATTTAGAGCGGCTGTAATTTTATACGTTACCTTTTTCATGTTATTTTTATTTGTTGTTTGTGAATTGATTTTTTATTGGCAAAAAGATTCCCTATGCGCAATTAAGGCGTTTAATTTTATCTGTAAAATCTTAAATATTACTACTGGTTAATCAGAGCAGTTAATGGGAAGGGGTCCGTTATCCGGGGGAAAAAGAAATACAATACCTCATTAGAATATCGTTTTTCGAGCGACTATAATCAAGCCCCAAGGCTAATGTTGAATTGCATTTGTTTGTGTTTTGTGTATGTTTTGAAAAGATACAAACTGTGGTATCTGTGTTGTATATCTGGTATCTGTTTTTCATTTTATCCCTGATTTGTTGGCACAAAGATATCTTGCAAAACAGGGCACATTCCCGACATTCCAGACGGAAAATAATTAAAGGGAATCTGGGAATTGAAGTTATGCCAATAATGCTTTGGGCGTAATTTAAGACGAGACGACTATAGGCATTTGTAGAAAGAATCTGGTATCTGCTTTTCATTTTATCCTTGATTTGTCATCAAAGGTATTTTGCAGAGCAGTGCCTATTCCAGACGTTCCCGACAGGAAAATAATTAAAGGAAATAAAGGAATTGAAGAGTAAGGAGGTAGATTCCCTATTGAGTAATTTTCTTAGCTATTTTTCGGAACTCCTTTTTGTATTCCTTATAGAAATCGGCGTTATCATTTTTAATCGTGTGAAAAGCATCTGTGCTACAATCAATTTTGAACGTGCGTTTAAGTATGTCCATTATGACCGGGATTCTTCCTTCATACTTATCTATATCAAGCAAATTTGCATCTTCACATTCGTAAAAGAACGCCGCTAAATACATTTGTGATCCTTTTGCTGGTTCAACCGACCATTCAAGTTTACTTCCTTTTCTAAAAATAATCGCTTTACCACTATCGAGTGTAATGTTTAGAATAGAATCAATTACCTGATCGTATTTAGCCTTATTATCTTCTGTCCAGATGTCTTTGAAGCATTGCTTTTTCATAAGGCTTATTTTGCCGTTCTTGTCCTTCTTTTCTAATACATTGACTGTAGATTTGGAAAGCTCTATTTTCAATTCATGCAATTTGATGGTGCAATGCTCATATGCCATGGCATATCTTGCGCTGCATTTTTGAGCTTTCTCTGAGAACTCCATGTGCTCTATGTCGCCAATCGAATATCCTGCTTTCACGCTGTCACCAACATTGTAATTAAATTCAATGCAGCTATATTTTGAGAGATTAATATATGGTTTGCGCAGAATGACCTCAGTGTTCTCTTTGGCAATTAATTGCTCACCATAATTTTCAAAACTGATTCTTTTTTGCGCCCTATTCTTGTCAACGAACAACTCCTCCAATTCAGAAATAATAGATGAAACACGCTTAGGTTTTGAACCGACTATTGCTAATATTTCCCATTCAGTTGCGTTCTTATTGAGATATAGAAGCGTACCATCAATTTCAGTTTTTACTGGCGTTTTCTCTGGATTTCTAATTATATAACTCCTATGTTGTTTACTATGGCTCAACCCTTGCATGATGCTTACATAGTATTCACTTGGAGTAATCTTGCTGGTCATCAATCCGTCCTCGATAATTAACGGTACATGTGAAATTAATTCGGCACCAAATATTCCATTCGTCAAAGCATCTCCATACATAAAGTAGCCAATTTATTTTCAAAATATAATTGCTCAAGCTAACATTTAAGTTTTAGGTTTTAATATATACTTTAATCCAATTCGGGTCAAAAACTAAATACGACTATGAAACATCAATTAACCTTTAAGGATTTTGTTGAGCAGAAACTAAATGAATCAATAAACACCAGAAAGCAATTTCCCAGCATTAAAAATACAAATGCCATTGACGAGCTACGCAAAAAATGGCTTATCGAGATGGAACAATTTGATAAACTATTTGAAGAATATGATAACCTACAAAAATAACCAAGATGAAACCTGCTTTGATTCTACCATGATAGCTGAAATCTTGCAAATGCACCCTTCTTCTCTGAAAAGAGAATTGAAGCAATTCAATTTTAGTACCAGTAACATAATTAAATACAAGAACAGGCATCTAATTAGCAAAGATGGGCTTGTAGATTTTATATTATTTCTGGTAAGAAAGAAATTGCAAACCGACTTATCCAAATTGGAAAAGAAGGTCGAAAAAATAATGACTAATAATGATTGATTTTGAAAAGACAAATTGCCTAAAACTAAAGTTGAAGAAACTCCACCAAAAATTATCTGAGGAAAGGGATTTAACCAAAAGGAGGCGTTTCCAAATGGAAATAAAGGTGTGCGAATTAAAAATTATGATCGCTCAAATTAAATAAGCATTTCAATTGGTTTACTTATAAGAGTTTGCGTGCGTGTGCGCACGCTGGCATTAAACAGGCTGTAAAACCGCCCAGTTTAGTGTCTGGTTGTATAAAATATGCAGCCTAATCAATTAGCTTCCTACAACAACATCCTGTCGAATGACAGGATGTTGTTGTAGCTCAATGGAAGGTAAGGGTGTATCTGGGTAAGTAATGTTGCTCACTTTTAATTAGCCCGGTATGAGGGTGTATCTGGGGTAAGTAATGTTGCTCACTTTTATTTATCCCGGTATGGGGGGTGTATCTGGGTAAGTAATGTGTCACACTTTTTATTTCATGAAAATGTCAACAAACGATTTTTTTATGAGTATGTGACTTATGAAAATTAAAATCACTCCCGAAATAAAAAACATAATAAATAGCCTTGGCAATAAAACCATCATAAATAGCGGCTTGAAGATTTATGCTATACTCTATTCAAGAAACTATCGCAAAAACACCAACGGGTATTTTGATTGCCCATCAACTTTATTACGCTCCGTTAATTCCCGGTATGCCAAAATAATAAAGCGGTTATTGGATGAAGGAATAATTACCTATAAACAAACACAGAAAATTGACCCCAAAGATATTTTTAACTCCATACCATCCAAAACCTATTCATCGCACATGGGGTATTGTATGAAATACAAGTTCTTAGTGGATTTATCAAATGGTGAAGAAATAGAGGTTGATATGAGAACCGGAAGAAAGATGCGCTGGTATGAAATAACCGCTAAAACTTTAACTGAACTTGGTTACGAGCCAAAAATAATAAGGGATTCATTTGGCAGAAGGGTTCATTACCCACTAATAAAAGATTACAAAGATGAGTTAAAAGGAAAAGGTTTATGCGCTATAGATGCCGTAACCAGCCATCCGAGATTGCTTTGGTTAGCTATGAATGAAAGAGGCATTTTAGATCCTGACTACAACCAAATATTTATTAATGACTTGGACTTATATAATTATCTGGCATCCGCTCTAAAATTAAAAGATAGGGAGGCTGGCAGAGATTTATTTTCACACTGGATTAATGGCGATAGTTTTATACCTGATTTTAGAATCAATAAATTATTTCCAATCGCAACCAATTTTATTCGAGGGCTAAAAAAGCTTTATTACAAGGACAGTGCCTCCTTCCTGCAAAGAAGAGAAGCCAAGATATGGATTGATGATTTGCTTGAAAATATACCTGTCGAATTTGCACTTCCAGTCCATGATTCATTCATTTTAAGAGACAAAGACTATGACACAGTATTTGATTATTGTACCGCTAAATACCCGGAATTAAGATTTAAGAGAAAGGATTTATAATGAGCGAAAGATACTTCACAAGCGGGCACTTCATGTCATTCGACAGGGTGTTCGGCTACTCAAGGAAATGTGCCAAAATCATGCACGAATTCGCCCAACGGAACGGCTAAATCCTAGTTTGTACTAATTGAGCCACGTTACGTTTAATCGCTTATTGTCAAGCAAAGCTTGTTTAATAATTTTGGTAGCTGCTGTTTTATTTTCAGGCGAACACTTTAAAATACTTTGGAACTTTATTTTTCGATTGGGATTGACATCTCGTTTTTGGGATATTATTTCAGTGCCAAGTTTATTAAGAAAATATTCTCTATAGTGCGCTAAAGTCATCTCACATAGTTCAATCTCGGTCTTAGCTGAGGTTGTCGCTTTTGGTTTCTTTAGCTTCAGCATGTCAGGCTGCTTTGTATCAATGCCACCTAATTCGGTAATAGTAGTCAGCTTATAGGAATCATATAAAGTAGTTTTTCCGCTAATGTCTTTATGGCTAAACATTAGTCCGCCTTTAGTTTCAACAATAAACACTTCTAAAACTCTTTTCTTTTTCATTCGGTGAATGTAGGTCTTAATTAACCAAAGAACTGATATGACCAGCAACGAACCTCCTGTCATTCGACAGGAAGCAGTTCAATTTACATAAGAGCTTGAAATTTCAGAGCTAAAGCTCACACGAGCTTTTGTATCTTTTTGACATTAAGTAAGCCCAGATCGCAAAAGAAACGTCAAGGATTGCACTTTTTAGTCTTTTCAACAGGCTCATTTGATGCTCGATGAACAATCGTTCCGAAGTCACGATAAAAAAACCTGCTTAAAATGACATCACCTGCCAGTGGCGGTCACCTTGCTACTATTTCCTTATTTACCGCATCATACCGATAATTTACAATTTCCCCGGATATAATAAACTGGATAGCCTGTTGAATAATATCTATTGGAGCAATGAACCATTCCCTTGGAGTATGCCTTTGCTTATTGCTGTCAAAAATATCTATGTTCAAACACGAATTGCCGAAAAAGTTATGAATTAATTGTTCAAATTTCTGAGGATTCATGTTATAGCATTTGAAAGCCGTAACTATTGTTACCGGAGCCATTAAGTAGGTCGGTTCTTGACTGGCATTCTTTACCCGTTCTTCAACAGCAACCTTGGAGTACCCAATTTTGTATAGGTGCTCTATCTCTTTTATGTTTTGCTTATCGCTTTTAGATTTCAATACATAAATAAACCCGGCTTCTTTATCTTCCTCAGTAATGTTGCTAAATTTTTCAACAAACTTTTCATTTACCTTATCAATATGCTCTGAAACCGCCTTGCCATTGTCCAACAAAGCTTTGTACAATGAACGATAAAGCATATTTGACTCAGTGCCGTTTTCAAAAATCACTCTTGTTCTGCCATCTTTACGAAACCTGCTTCCACTCCTGAACTGCTGAACTCCTTCTTCAAAATCTACTTTCTCCAAAAATAGAAGAACCCCATTATGAACAAAAAAATCACCTGCCTTTAATATTTCTTGCTTAAAAGGCATTAACTTTCTTTTTCCGACTGAAAGGTCTTTCTGTACTTCTTTAAGTAGCAATTCATACCTATCAAAGTCTTTACACCTCGTTCTCCGGGCAACGAAATCTGCACTTGCTCTATCTTCCGGTTTTTTTATGTGTTTGAAATCAAATAAGCCTTCTGAGTCATCCTCCAACAAACCGAAGACATCATCTTCTAAGATGTCAGTTATAGAATTGACTTCTTTTGGCACATAATTCAACAGCCCAAATTTGTCATGTGGCTTAAGCATAGCCATTTTATTTGGGTCACTTCTAAAGCCTTTCAGTCTTGTAAAAAGCTGATGTTCCTGAATGCCCTTGCCCAATTCTGGTTCTCTATTGGTTTTTTCAAAGAAGTCTAATACCTCTTGAAATGAACTTACGAGTCTTTCATCTTCATTCCTTGCAGGAGAAGATAACGGCTTAACATTTAACAAGCCGAACGGGTCGTCATTGAAGATATCTTGCAAAGACTTTTTATCCGACATTTTTCTTTCTTTTTTGCTCTTTAATATAAATTAATACTTCTGCCATCCTTCTCTCCAGAGGGTCAGTTGAATTGAGGCTTGGCTCCCTGTTAAATGTCGCATAAAAATCATTAATCTTCGACCAGATTAGTACAGCCTCTTCTTCGCTCACTTGTATTCTGGTAGCAGCTATTACATCTTGAATAACTTTCAAAACTTTTGTTGTAACATCTTTAGAGAGGATTTCAAATGCTTTCTGGAATGGATTAATGCGGTCAATTAAGTCAATATGCAAGTCATCAATGTTTACAAATTGTCCCGCCATCCGGATAAATCGCTTATCTCCAACCTCTTTTATTTCACCCGACTTCACCACAGAGTCAGTTACTACATACTGGCGAACTTCTTCAACTTCAGATTCTGATAGTTCAGGATATTTTAACTGGATTATTTTCGGAATCAACACCTTATTAATTACTTCCGGGTCCACATTACCAGGCATTGCCTTTAACATAGTATCGTCTTGAAGAATTGTTGCCTTCAAATCATTAAGGTCTGATTCTATTATGTCTTTAACTCTTTTTGAACTCGGTGTTTTTAGTCCACGAATTTTGATTTCACCCGGAGCAGCCTTGTCATCATCATTCAATTTTGTTTTGAACTTAAAATTTGGGGCAAGTACCTGCTCCATAAGTAAAGATGCTGTTATTGCTTTCAGCATGTTGTTAACAGATAATTTCACCTCATCATCTGCGGCATCTGGTTGAGCAATCAGGTTAGTAAACTGAGCATGGATTTTATTACTGCTATCTCTTGTACATCTTCCTATAATCTGAATAATTTCAGTCAAAGACCCTCTATAGCCAACCGTAAGGGCATGTTCGCAGAAGGGCCAGTCAAAGCCTTCTTTTGCCATTCCTAACGCTATAATTAGATCCATGTCATCTAAGCCCTTCATATTCCTCAGATACCCTATTATTTTTTCACGGTCGTTTGGGTTGTCATTTACTAAATCAGCAACCTTTATGATTTTTTCATCAGAACTGCGCCTAACAGAAATAACACCAGTTTCTTTATCAACCCCAATAACATCTCCAATTGTATCAAGGATTGTATCTACTTCTTTGTGTTTATCCTTTGTTGATTCGCCTGAGTTAACATTTGGTATGTGTAAAATGGTTTTCTTGTCAGTATCTAAAATCTCAAAAATTGCGGAAGTATATTTTCCCTGATAAAAATGATAGCCAATCCCTAATGATTTTAAGTAAGTATATCCGTTAAGTTGTTCATAGTAATTATATGTAACCTTGGTGAACTTAGCTTCACTCTCTGGTAAAAGTACAGGAACACTGTCTCCACGAAAATAAGACCCTGTCATTGCTACAACATGAGCATTTGACTTATCCATTATTGCTCTCAATAATTCCCCTAAACGGCTATCTCCATCGGCTGAAACATGATGAAATTCGTCTATCGCAAGCAAGGTATTATTAAACTGCGACTCCTCTAACTCTTCACATGCAAAACGTAAAGTGGCGTGTGTGCATATCAGTATCTTTTCGTCATTCTCAATGAAGTTCTTAAATGCCTGCACTTTGCTCTTGCTGCCATCCATGCCGGGGGTGCATAGATTATATTTGTCATTCGGGTGCCAATTAGCAAAGAAGCCATAATCTTTAAGATTGGTTACTGCAAAAGAGCCGCCGATAGATTTTTCAGGAACGGCTACAATTGCCTTCTTTATCCCTTGATTTATCAGTTTATCAAGAGCAATGAACATGAGTGCCCTTGACTTACCTGATGCAGGAGGTGCCTTCAGAAGTATATACTGGGCATCTCTTACTTGATATGCTTTCTCTTGCATCTCCCGCATACCAAGAGCATTGGTTTTAGAACTTTGACCCGTTTGGGCATAGGTGACATGGACTATATCAGGCATGGTTATTTCTTTTGTTTTTTAAGTTTAGTTTCAGTTTGAAAGAGAGTCCCTTTCTCCTTTTCTTCGACTATCATTTTTTCATACAGTTTGAAGAGGAACTCCATGCGCTCCTCATCACTCTCAAATGGTTTGCTGCGATAACATCTTTCAATTGCAAGGTCGTTCAGTCGGTGGGCCTCTCGCAAGCCTACTGGCATTTTATCAGGGTCGTAAAGTTGTGCAATAGTTTTTTCAGAATGTTTTTCCCTTTCTTCTAAAATGTTGTAAACATGTGTGTCCAATTCATTTTTTTGTGATTCAGAAATTGAAGGGAATGGAAACGAATTATAGCATATTTCCGTAGAATATCTAATACTTGTACCTAAATATCCTCCTACAGATTTCACCCAAAGCATATGCATTTTACAAGATAAAATAGAAAATATATACGGTTCGCTATCATATATTACTTGGGCTGAGTGAATAGGAATGATGTTCTCGTTAAAAAAACCACATTGCATATAAGTCCTTCTTTCAGATGTAGTACAAGGCACTAAAATAAATCCATTATTTGAAACCCTACGATACCGAAATTGGTGTGAACGGTCTACAAGGGTTCTTGCAACATCACCACCAGTCATTCTAAATTCTCGAACCTTATTTATTCGTTCTTTAATGAGCTGAATATTTTCCGCCTCAATCAAATCTCTATTTTCAATCCATAAACAATAGCGTTGTATGCTATTAAGAAATTCGTCTCCGCCTATCAATGGTCGGATAAATTTTGACGAAAGGTGATTTGAACTGATTATTCTATTCTTTTCTTCTTCGGACAATTTTAAGTGGTTTCCTTCTAATGGCATATTACCAAAAACCATCTCTGGTAAATTTGAAATTGCCTTTCTTCTGCTACTAATTATTAATGTTGGGCCTTCATTTAGATAAGGTCCAATGTTTTCTACATTCTTTTTATACCCTTGAAAAAGGTATTTCTTTTTCTTGGAAGCATCACTTCTTATTGAAAAAATCACCACTTGCACTCCGGCTTTATCTCTTGCGTTGTTTGTCCACTTGAAAGGAGGGTATGCAAATCCAATTTCTATATTATTATTGTACAAATTGGGCCAAAGTAATCCCACTTGATTACCCTGAATAACAGATTTAGTTGAAACAAATGCAGCCTCGAAATTTGTATTTGAAATATAATTTGATGATTTCAAGAACCAGCAGCCTATATAATCCAAATTTTTATAATCGGTTACTCCACTAAAAACCAATGCCAAATCTTCTCGTTGGGATTGATTTTGAAGTTTTGCACCAACATAAGGTGGGTTGCCTAAAATGTAGATTTCATCTCCTTCGTTTTTGGGACATACTTTTTCCCAATCGAGACGAGTAGCATTGCCATGTATAATATTGCCTGTTTCTATCAATGGTAAAGGCGGTTTTGTTCTACCAAAAGCATCAAAGAATTCTTTGTTCATTTGGTGCTCTGCCAGCCATAAAGACAGTATTGCTATTTCGTGTGCAAAGTCATCAATTTCGATTCCGTAGAAGTTACTCAGACTTATACCTGAATATGCGAGGCTGTTTGTTTCCTTAAATATATCCATTTCAAGTCTGCGCAATTGCTTGTAAGCAATTATGAGAAAATTACCACTGCCGCAAGCTGGGTCAAATATCTTGATCTTGGATATTCTATGTAATAGTTGATTTAGTTGTTTTTTGTTGCCTCTTGCTGCTTCAAATTCTTTTTTAAGGTCATCTAAAAAAAGTGGTTCTATTACTTTCATTATATTTGGTACACTGGTGTAGTGCATACCCAAAACACCTCGGTGCTCCGGGCTAATTACAGCCTGAATCATGGACCCGAAAATGTCCGGGTTAATTGCACTCCAATCCAACTCGCCACTTTCAATAACAGCTTGACGACTGCGCCTTGTAAATATTGGTGCGTTTCTTTTATCTCGGAACAAACCACCATTAACATAAGGGAATGCATCCAAATAAGCGGGTAAGTTTTTACGTTTGCCCTGCTCAGTATTCATTACCTGAAATAATTTGTCAAGGTAGGTATTGAGGTCGCTACCATCTTGTTGAGTATGGCTACCTATCGCACTTGTGAATTGAGCATCTTCAAATATGCCGGTGTCCTCTGCAAAAAAACAAAACAGTAAGCAGGACAGGAAAACATTTAGGTTGTGTACTTCTTCTTTTGTTTTGGTAGGATTATCTTTTTTAATTTCGTCATACAGCTTTGCCATTCTCTCCGCAGCTTTTACATCAGCCGGATTTTCGCTTTGGCGCTGTGCTTTCTCCATACCAGCCCAGGGTAGGAAGAAATCAAAATGTTTGCCAATATCTAAAATGGGTACGTCTAATGTTTCATCTGTTTTTGTGTCAATAGCCAGAAACGTATCGTAATCAGTGGCAATAATAAAACGGGGGTCAAACTTAGTTACTTTATTATCTGTTTTTAGGTTATCGATTAATTCATGTAAGTCATTATCTAAATCAAATTTGAAGAATAGCTTCTTTTTCCATGCAATTTCTCCTTCCACTTTTGAAAGATTTAATCCTCCATTCTGCAAACGGCTAATTGATGCCCTTGGGTGGTCATAAGCCAATAGCAAATCATAGATAAATGTATCCTGATTAAATTTCTTAACTGCATCTTGGACATTGCTTTCAATCTGGGCCAAATTCATGTTTTTGCCTTCTTTTTTTACTATTGTTGAACTAACTTGGTAAAGTTAGTATTAATACGGATACCTGTATTTTTCTTATCTAATCTCTAAATAAGATTTCATCATGTCAATAATTAAACGGTTATCGGACAATATAGCTCA
>CAISOH010000393.1 GCA_903887005.1 uncultured Bacteroidota bacterium
TTGCGGCCTCTATTTTGAAGTGATCGCACATAACAGTCTGAGATTATTTTGTTGTATCAAATAAAAAATGATTTTATTGGACGACAGTCCCAAATATCAGCACTATACTTTTCTACATAACAGTTTGGCGCATAGCAATATGCGTGAGCCAACTCGTGTCTAAGCAATTTAACCAGTTTGCAACTGGCAATCATAATATCAAAAAGCTTTCTCGAATTGTTGCGGCCCTAACGGGGCGCGTCCAACAGAATAATCGGATGTACTACAAACATTGCACCACCTCGGGGTGCGTGTGTTGAGATATTCATGATTACTATAAATAGGGCACCGCCTGTCGGGGTGCTGAAATGGTATGGCACGCTTCAAAAACGTGCCACACCTGTGCAGAAGATACGGCACGAATCGGTAGCGCACCTAACGGAGCGCAGGGGCTGTAGAATATCTTTTTAGCTACAAAGCGATAGCACCTAACGGAGCATTCCAACAAATCCTGAATACAAAAAACAGCGCTAAAAACACACCCCTGGAAAAGTTACCACCGCTACATCAATGCCGACTCCCGTCGTCCCCCAATAGCTTTCCCCCACATTTCAGCGTATAGCTTTCTTTTTTTTCGGAGCTTTTCAAAAAAAGTGGCCTTTTCTTTGGTTCGTTTCTTTTGGCCACGCAAAAGAAATGAACACTCGAGTAGGACAGATATTGAGGATAAAAAACAGTATCAGACTACATTAAATAAAAATAAATTTTCTAAAATATTTGGAATTGTCAACAATAGTGTCTATATTTGTTCCTGAATTTGAATATTATGACAACAAAATTTAATATTATAAAATTTCAGTGCGCATAGAATGCGCAACGGAGCGCAAAGAATGCGCAAGAATTTGAGCACAAAATTTCACTAACTAATTGATTTTCAATATAAAATTGCGCAACAATGACAAAATAAAAAAAATCAAACTAGAATTGCGCAATTCAAAATTCGGGAAGACACAAATCAGAAACAATCCTAATTCCTAACCAAAATGTAAACCTGGTTCAGGAACAATGCCCAAATTCCGATTTCACATTTTTCAAAAATACAAGTGTAGTGAAAACGTCCAGATAATGTACAGATAACGTACAGATAATGTACAGTTCTTTCAGCCATAATTTAAACAACTAATTGAAAATCAATAGAATAAAACTTTCAATGAGGAAATAAAAAAAATCACTTAAAAAGTGTACAGTTATAAATTTATGAGAATATCAGAACCCATTATTCAGGAAACCAAATTGTCACAATGAGTTTACCGAATGGCAAATTCCCAATTCCATATATCAGAAAGCAAACTCAGTAACTGTATTATCCTGCAGGATATGTTTTATAAAGGCATGGTGCTTTTTTTCATTTCCCTGCACTACCCATGAGCCCGTAATCATATTACCAATTTTGCTTTGAGAGCGGTTGAGAATTCTTAATCCGTATTGTTTAATAAGTTCTTCGTATTTATTTTGCTGGTTCTCTTCATAAGGAAAGGTGATCTTGTATTCTCTCATCTGGTTAATCTTATCGAGTATGCGATCGAAAAATGAAAACAGGAATAATACAGAGACTACCAATATACAGCCCAGTACGGAGGCGGCATAATAGCCGCAGCCTATACCTACGCCTAATGCCGCCGAAAGCCATATGGAAGCAGCCGTGGTTATACCATTCACCCGGTTGTTATTACGGAAAACCACTCCTGCCCCTATGAAACCAATACCCACTACAACATTAGAGGCTATACGGTCGGGAGAGTTTGGATAGCCTATCAATTGTGAGAAAATAGTAAACAATGTAGCGCCAAGACAAATGAGTATCAGTGTACGAAAGCCGGCTGATTTGCTTCTGATCTCGCGCTCAATGCCAATGATGCCGCCAATCAATACGGCCAATGCAAGTTTAATGACGAGGTCATGGCTTAGTTCCATAGAAGTTCTTTTATGCTACGGTAAAGGTATTCAAAAGTCAAAAGTTAAAAGTCAAAAATTAAAAAGTTAAAAAGTAGATAGTAGATAGTAGATAGTAGATAGTGTGAACTGCCAACTGGTAACTGTAAACTGCCAACTGTCAACTGCAAACTGCAAACTGCAAACTGCCAACTGGTAACTGCCAACTGCCAACTGTCACTGGGAATTGAGTTGCACAATATCGGGGGCGGTAATATAATTACTCCGGTAGCGGAAACGGATGTTGGCGTTGGTAACAATTTTGAAGCCTTTCATATTGGTTGGGGCTACCGGGAAGAAAAAAGCCCTGATCTCTATTGTTTCAAATACAAGGTTCTCATTTCTCATCCTTACTCCCCCACCGAGGCTCGTAAATAATGAGGAGCGGGAATAAGGGGCATTTTCAGGAGTTATCAGCGAGAGATCGCCAAACGGGAATGGGGCAAACTGGAATCCGAGCAGCTTGAATTTCAGATAAAATTCCGTTTCCAGTTGTATGCTGAGCCTGCGGGTACCATAAGCGGAATCAGACAGGAAACCCCGCGGGCCATACTCGTTATCTATCCTTAACGGAGCATTGGTAACCCGGTTATATAAGTAGGTATAGTTCACATTTACGTACTGCCTGATCTTAGTACTGTTCAGAAAAAACAGCCGGCTGTATGCGGTAGCTCCAATTAAAAAGCCTCCGTCCTGGACCTTGTTTTTATAGAGGAATCCGCCGCTTCGCAGGTATAACTGAATAAACTCACCTTTGCCTGTAGTTATATAATGTGATGCGCTGACCCCTGCATAGGGCCGTTCAAGGTCGAGCTGATTATGCCATTGTCTGTGCCATCCGGTAGTTACGGCAATATTATATCCATAAGGTAAATCTTCCGTTGTGCCGAATCCGTAAATGTATTGGGTTTTAAAATAATCCTGCCTGAAAAAAGTGAATTGAGCGAGCACGGCTTTTGAGCTGTTAAAGACAGGATCAAATAATTTACTGTTCTGTACCTGCAATGGTTCCTGTAAAAAATTACGGTCGTAATAACGTATCGCCAGAAACCTGCGGTCGCGGATGGTATTGTTTGTGGCGGTTAATAGTTTTATACCAATATTATAACCAGCCCAGGCATCGAACATATTATACTTATACCTGAAGAAAATATTATCAGGCGCATGGTATATGTTGTAAGCTTCGTTATGGCTTAGCATAAAACCGCCGGCGACTCTTGAATAAGGAGATACCAACTGCCTGGATAGCATTATGTACTGTGTAGATTCTTCTTCACGCGTATAAGGGCTTTGGTTCATAACGCTATAACCGGCAGTAGCATCAATGAAAGAATGCATCACATTGCTTTTCCGGTATAAACCGCCATACCCGAAATTCGGGTTGCGGTTATGATCAAATAAGCCACTCACTTCCAGCCTTTGCGCCATACCAGCAAGATTTGCTTCATACAGATTGCCGTTGATATGGTTAAGCCCGTCAGATGCAGCTCCGCCTGCAATACTGAAAAGGTCTTTTGTGTAAACGGTAATATCTACTGAATCCGGATTATTGTCAAGGCATTCTACTACGATACGGGCATCATGTATATATCCAAGTGAACGGATGTAACGCTCATTATCTGCAACCTTAAATGCATTTAACTGGGTATTCTCCTGGATGAACAGGTTGTCACGGATCACAAATTTCCTGGTGCTTTTATGCAGGCGGTTGCCTACCCTTGCGGCAAGGCTGTTATCCCGCTTGCCGGTATCTGTAAATGAACGGTCGAAATTGAAAGTCTTTATATAAATATGCCTTATTATCTTTCCCTGATAAGGCAGGTAAGGTTCTTCGCTTTTGCCATTTATGTAACTTTCTCCGGGCCCTGCATCAGGCGTCTTTTTTACTGAATTTATCGCTTGCTGAAAGGTGTTGTTGATAAACTTATTATGCGTAAAATGCAGTTTGTTGAAATTAATGCTATCGGCATGGTTTATTACCTGCGCATTCACAAAGCCTGACAGCAAGTGGCAAAATATTAATAGTAGTATGTAGGTTTTATTATGCAAGATTTCCTTAAGTTAGACAAGTATAATAAAAACAAGTTTACCTTACGATAAATATTATTGTAAAAATCATGCTAACCAGGTTAATTTCAAAATTTATTACAGACTGGAACCAAACGATGGTTAAATAAGCAACATTACCAACTTCTTTTCAAAATCCCCCCATCTGAAATATTTCCCAATCAGGCAGTATAGGATCAGGAATAAATATCTGCTACCCATTTTTTTTATATTATGATTGGATGTGTGCTATTTTCTAATAATTACACATAACGATAGTTTATTTATTTTCATCAAATTTTCTAATTGACAGGATAGATTGGGGTAATTTTGCTATAAAAACAGCCATTACCAAAGAGGTTTGAATAAAACAACCAATGGAGTTTACTGCAGATGGTTTGTTTGTTACAGATTGTATGAACTCAGGTTTAATAAAGACGCAAACAAAACTAAATAAGATATTAACGATTCATAATTAGTCACTGGTTGAGGAATGATTTTTCAGTCAATTTTGCTGAGGTTTTTATGAATGTATACCAGCTTCATTATTTCACCTTACATTTATCTCCCGGCACAGTATTTTTGTAGCAGCTATAGTTATGTTTCGCAGAGTATCCATTGTTATTTTATCTTTCTTCCTGTTAACTGCTGTTCAGGCACAGTCGCCCAAACGTGAGTTTCGGGGAGCGTGGATAGCTTCCGTGAGTAATATTGACTGGCCATCAAAACCAGGACTCCCATCAATAGAACAGCAGCAACAATTTATTCAACTGCTCGACCAGTTAAAATCGCTTGGCTGTAATGCAGTCATTGTGCAGATACGCCCGGTATGTGATGCATTGTATGCTTCTAAAATAGAGCCCTGGAGCCGTTATCTTACCGGCAGGCAGGGAGAGCCACCATTTCCTTATTACGACCCGCTTTTGTTTATGATTGAAGAGACACATAAGCGCAATATGGAATTTCATGCATGGTTCAATCCTTTTCGCGCTTTAATGGACAGCCGCCAAAATATGAATCCGAAAAATCATGTTACGCGTGTTCATAAGGATTGGATAATCAACTATGGTGGTTTATCTATTATAGATCCGGGCATACCCGAAGCCCGGGAATATGTAATAAATGTGATCACCGATGTAGTGAAAAGATATGATATAGACGCGGTGCATCTTGATGATTATTTCTATCCTTACAAGGTACCCGGAGTAACTTTCACCGGGGATACCAGGACATATGCAAAGTATGGCGATGGGCTTGGCAAGGATGACTGGCGCAGAAATAATGTCAGCTTGTTTATTTCATTGCTGAATACGAGCATCAAAAATATAAAGCCTTATGTTAAATTAGGCATCAGCCCCTTTGGTGTGTGGCGCAATAAAAGTAAAGACCCGGAAGGATCTGAAACAAAAGGAGGACAAACCAATTATGATGACCTTTATGCGGATGTGATGCTCTGGATGCAGAAGGGCTGGATTGACTACCTGATGCCGCAATTGTATTGGGAACATGCCCATCGTGCTGTGCCATTCGGGGTATTAATGCCTTGGTGGTACGGTCATTGCTACAAAAGACATGTATATTACGGGCTGGGTATTTACAGGATGGTTGGCGCCCATACCGGTCCATGGTCCAGTGTTAATGAGCTGCTGTGGCAAATTCGCGATATAAGGGGGCAATGCCCTAATTCGGGATACGCTTTTTTCAGCGCTACCAGTTTTGACAAGATCCAACTGCCCATAAAAGACAGTATGCAAAAGTACTATACCAAATATCCAGCGCTCATACCACCAATGATATGGCTGGATAGTGTTGCCCCAGCAGCACCGGTACTTAAGATACTGCCGGCAGGAAATGGCACCACACTTTCCTGGCAAGAAAGTAATCCTATAAAGGAACCCTTGCGATATGTAGTTTACCGTTTTATCAATAATGAGCCTATGGACCTTGAAAGGAATGATCGTATAGTATCTATACAACAAAGCATGCAATACACCGACCCTGATGCAAAACACATAAAACAATGCACCTATGTAGTTACTGCATTGGACCGGCTTTGGAATGAGAGCAAACCCAGTAATAAAGTAAGCCCCTGATTTGGTGATAAGTTAAAAGGTATCAGTATGTCCTTCCATTAAAATAGCATTATGCCTATCCTTAAACTTAACAATTTCAGCAACACGTGTTGCGTTTTGTAAGGGCAATGCCTGTTTTCCTTTTAAACAAGTAACTGCTATCAATACCATATCAGTAAGGTCGGTTTTGTTTTTAACATTTTCAATCGCTGCATCCAATTGGATTATTGCGCTTTTTCTTGCAGCCCGTTTTTGGTTTGTAATTGTATTTTTGATTTCAACAAAATATAATTTTCTAGCATTACCAATAATGAAATCGCATCGTGCAGGGTCCCGGGGATTAAGCAAACAATTATCAAGGGCTGCAAAACAAAGATTTATTGTATTTGGATTGTGTAGCGTAAAGTGAACCGGTTCTTCCACCCTTGTTTTAATATAACTTCTTTGCTGTGCGGGGATGCAATCGTAGCAATCATAGACCTGAATACAAGCGCTATTCGTTTCAATGAGACAAACAGAGTTTTCATCTACTCCAAATGCATCCCTTAATACGTTTATCATGCTTTTGCGGGTTTATATAAATTCATTAAGGCATCGAACTCTTCCGCAAGTTCTTCAGATATGTTATCCAGCATATTTTCATGAATCAAACCTGTTTCCTTATCAACTATTGAAGTTGCGCTTCCATTATCCACATACCAGGCAGTAAAATCTTCCCGTGCAATCCATGATTCCTTATTGATAATCTCATTAACAGCTACAGGCTCTTGTTTCCCGACTTTAGCTGCAAAAAGTAAATTATTTGCAGCACTTAACAGATACGGGCTGTGTGTAGGCAGCATAACATAAGTATCTTTCAATTTCGGGAACTTCATCTTTTTTACAAGATAGTATAACAATTTCTTTTGCAACTCAGGGAAATTATGTAATTCCAATTCTTCAATAACAAATATAGAAGCGTTTATGATTGGATACTCCAGAATAATCAATAAGGGGAGATTTGCTTGTAAAGCGCTAGATGTTTCATCTAAAAGTAACGTCCTCCTGTTATTTTTTAAAATCACCCTGTTTTTCCCATCTGCAAACGTAAATTCTACATCAAGGAGCGGGAGATTAAATAATTGTTGTTTTTTCTTGGCAATGATAAAGTCTCTGCCAAATTTCAAAAAATACTTTGGTAAACTGCTTTCGGCAAGATTTAACTCAAAAAGAGACTCGCTAATCATTGGCAGCGCTATTCTTTCAGCAGGAAAATAATAGCTTACAATTGGAAGTGCTCCTTGCTCAGGATCTCCATGATAGTCAAAAGTCATTTCATCATTTTCTAATTTAAATGTGAATAGTTTATCTTCAAAAAACCAATACGTGTTTTTTTGATAAAAATTTTCAATTTTATAAAATGCCAATAAAGGCTTAATAAAATCAACATTACGTTTGTTTTTCGAATTCATGAAAAAACGAAAATCATTCATGTGAATAATGCAAAGCACTTTTGAAATGGTGCTTTTACCTGAAGCATGTGGGCCAATTAAAATATTAAACTTACTAATTTTAATATCTAAAGATTCGATTGGCCCGAAATTTCTTATTTTTAAATTTGCTCTCATTCCTTCAAAATTAGCGCATTATAATTATTTCTTTTGAATTTTTGCTTCATTATATTTTTCTTGTAATCAAAGATATTTTTCAGATAATTTTTGTAACTTATATAAGGCCATCACGCAATTAATTTAATTATCAGGATAAAGGGCGATTTTTTTTTAATCAGCCAGGGATATTCCATTCTCATCAGTGGTAAGTATCTCACTCATAAAATTCAGGAATGGGCGCATTTTCTTAAAAACATCATTTGCATTTTTTACAAAATCCGGGCTACAGACTTCTTCATCTGTAAAATTATGTTTTAGAAGGAATTGTTTATATCGCAAAAGGTCAATAGCGGGATGGTCTTTGGCATATCCTCCTGGAGATGAACTTAACTGTTCGCCGATCATTTTGCCGAAAGTATTGACAATAGTTTTGCCGGTAAGCAATTTTGTCCAGTCTTTATAATTGGAATCAATATCCTGTCTAATTCTTTTCATATCATTTGTTTCAGGCCCCCAAAAGCCTCCGGCAAAGAATGAATTTCCTGGCTGGATATGAAAATAATACCCTCCGCGCAGTTTTTTTGTTGCTCTTTTGAAAGAGCCACTCCAGTGGGTGTTATAAGGGGTTTTATCTTTTGAAAAGCGCACATCTTTATAAATCCGGTGCAAACTTTGTTTGCCTGATGCAGTTTCAATATTGTCATGTTTATTCATTTCTGAAAGCAGTGCGGTGGCAAAACCAGTTATGTTGCCAAGTGCTACGGTATATGAGTCTTTATGCTCATTGAACCATTCCCTGTTGTTGTTTTTCGAGAGTTTTTTCAAGAAATCAAGAGATCCTTTTTCTATTAAGTTCATTGCCGGAATTGTATTATATTAATTCGTCTATCTATTTTGTTTAGTGTTTATTTTTTGTTCAGTACATCTTCATAAACTGCAAGTGAATGTAAAATAATGAATATTAAACGAACTATCAAATTGTTGATAACCTGTGAATTTTGACATTGCCATAACAAAGTGTTGTATGTTTGGCATATTATTTTCATTAACTTTGATGTAAACCTGTGCGTATGTTCTATGACGATTTTAATGATGAAGAGTGGGGGCCATTAGATGAGACCCTGCGGCGGTATGAAGAAGTGAAGAAGGGAGAATCGGCCAGTATTTTGGATGAAGAAGAATTTGAGCGTGTTATTGAGTATTATTTCCAGAACAGCAATGAAGAGCAGGCATTGCTGGCGTGTGATATAGCCAGAACTTATTACCCATTCTCCGCTTCGGTATTATTACTTAAAGCTGAAATATTTACCCAGGCCCAAAAATATGGCCAGGCGTTAAAAACGCTGGACGAGATGGAGCAATACGACAATAAAAACCTTGACGCAGTATTGTTGCGCTCAGATATTTTGCTTTCCCAGTTGAAATATGACCAGGCCGCATTATGGCTTGAACAAAAGTCGGAGGAATATGAAGGCAAGGAAAAAACGGAAATACTACTGGAGCTATCGGATGTATATGATGAAAGTGAAGAATTTGACGCTGTATTCGATACTTTGAAGCGGGTAATAAAAATAGAGCGCCGGAATGAGGAAGCACTGCAGAAAATATGTTTCTGGGCAGAGTTTACCGAGCGTCTTGAAGAAAGTATTGCCCTGCATACACAACTTACTGATGATGACCCATACAATGCGCTTGCATGGTTTAATCTTGGCGCTGCCTACCAGGGTTTGAAGCATTATGAAAAATGCATTGACTCTTATGAATATTGCGTGGCCATTGATGATAAATTTGAATTTGCCTACCGCAATATGGCCGACGCCTATATGCGCCTGAAATGGTATGAAAAGGCGCTTGAAGTGCTTGAAAAACATATTGAAATTGCCAAGCCTGAAGATGTGATATTTGAAGCAATGGGTTATTGCTGGGAAAAGAGAAAAGATTTTGCACGGGCACGGCAGTTTTATCGCCAGGCGTCTCAGTTAAGCCCGCAGGATGATGGCATCTTTTATAAAATAGGAGAAACATACGCCCGCGAAAAGCAATGGGAAAAAGCAGTAAAATCTTATTCAGTAGCACTGCACCTTGATAAGGAAAACGCTTCTTATTGCATGGCGATAGGCAATTGCCTGATGGAGATGGACGTTAAAAGCGAAGCACTTGTTTGTTACCTGAATGCAGTACGGCTGAAGCCTGGAAATAAGACTACCTGGGTAGCCCTGATCCGCGGACTGTACCTGACCGGCTATTATGAGGAGGCCATCATACAACTGGCTGTGGCACGTGAGCATTGCGGAGAAAAAGGAGATTTCTTTTATTACCATGCCGCAACATTATTTGAAATGGGTAAGGCAAAAGAAGCATTATTGCAATTGGAAAAAGCCTTAAGAATATCGCCTTCACGGGTAAAGGTATTTACGGAACTTAATCCTGAATTCCTGCTACGCAATCCTGTAGCTGAACTGATAGGGAAATACAAGAAGAGGTAAGCCAGTTACCATGCTGATTTCGACTATCTAAAGGAAATTGTACCTTTGGCCCTATGAATAAAACAGCAACAGCATTTATAATGCTTGCCCTGATGACCTTTGGTGCGGCTTCATGCAAAAAAATAACCCAACTTTAATGATTCCGTGGTGCAAGGTTCCTTTTACTTTACTGCCGGCAGCAAAACTATTACTGAGGGAACATTTAATGTAAATTTTAATTAATGTAGCCATATTAAATGTATCCCACCATAATGCCGTTATGGTATTAAGCTGTTTTAAAGTACTTTTGACTCCTAAACTTTTAAAATAATGCAAGCCTGGAAAGATTATCAATCCAAAAATAAAGCCATGATTTATGAACATAAGCAAATTGCAATTAAAAAATTTTAAGAACTTTTCGTTTTTACAAACAGATTTCGAACCAGGCGTAAATCTATTTGTAGGAATAAACGGCTGTGGAAAAACAAGTCTTTTAGAAGGTATATGTGTTGCTGTAGGTGCATTTTTTGGTTCACAGGGAAGACATCTACAACGAATTATTGAATATAATGAAATAAAAATAACCAAAGGCAAAAGGGAACCTCTGGCACAAGTTGCGGCCTGGAATGAATTTTCCAAAGATAAACTTTTTTATAATCAGGTCTCTGAAAAAATTAACTGGAATATAGTTAGGAATAGAGATGATAATACTTTGCACAATAATAAACTAAAAAATGCGAGTGATTATGGCAAGATTTTTTTCGATGCTTTTGATAAAACAAATGATAAAACAATAGCTCCTTTAATTGTCTATTTTTCAACCCAACGTTTATTTAAAGAAACAAAGAATATTTCGGGGTATTCTGACATTGTTACTTCAGGAACAACAGGATATTCCGGGTCATCAGGACAGACTTCTTCACAAAAGTATGATGTTACAATGGGTAGGAGAAATGGTTATTTGCAATGCCTTGAAGAAAATACCATAAAATCTACATTAATTGAATGGTTTGGTAATGCTGTTACCAGGCGGGCTACTATGCAAATAAAAGAAATTGAACGTGTTGACTTCGTACTTGAAAATGTAGAAACAGCAGTACGCAATACCCTGATTGATTTTTTGGATTTACCTGATAATTTTTCTTTAAAGATTTATCAGGACCCTGATTTTAATTATGAACTTTTCCTGCAATACGACATAGTACACGATTTACCATTAAGCTATTATTCTGATGGTTTCAAAAATTTATTATTTCTAGTAATTGATATGGTTTGGAGAGCTTCACAATTGAATCCATGGCTTACCCTACAGGAAATATCAGAAAAGGTAAACGGTGTTGCTATCATTGATGAAATTGACCTTCACTTACATCCAAAGTGGCAATGTAAAGCCATTCCTCTACTTCAAAAACTATTCCCCAAAGTGCAGTTTTTTATTACAACACACAGCCCAACTGTTATTGCAAATTTCTCAAGCGGTACCCTTTATACGATTGACAATAATATGGTCTCACGAATAAGTGATAAATACTTTGGCAAAGAAGTCAACTATATCTTAAGAAATACTCTTAGCGCTTCAGACCGACATATCGAAACTCAAGTAAAGCTGGACCAATTATTCAGATTTATTGATGATAATGAACCAAACAAGGTAATATCTCCATTACTTGATGAACTGATTGATATTCTTGGAAATAATGATCCAGACATACAAAAAGCATTGTCTCTAATAGAATGGAATAATTATAAAAAAGAAAACCCAGATGCAATTCATTAATAAACATCATTTAATCCCTCCTGATTGGGACGCTTGGTTTACTACAGCAAATGGAAGAAGAACTTATGATTATGAAGCCGACTATGGTGAATTGCACAATCTTGATTTAGCTAAAAATCATCTTATAAATGAGCAAAATGGACTTTGCGCTTATTGTCAGAAGCAATTAACTATATCCACTGCTTCCATTGAGCATATTGTCCCAAAGTCTCAGAATAAAGCATTATCTACGAACTATTACAATCTGGTTGCTGTTTGTAAGAATCCACCTGTAGATCCACTAAACAATAAAAGGCACTGCGATAAAGAGCGCGGTAATAAATTACTGGTGAATATTATTATGCTTCAGGATTGCCAAGTTACTAAAACAAAAAATCATAGCTATTTTGCAGCTAATTCAGATGGTTCACTGTCAACCAAACATTCAATAATTCAAGAATTATCGGATCCGATAGATGCATTTTTAAACATTTTAAATATTAACCACCACTCTATCTTAAAAAACAATAGGGCGCAGTTATTACATAAAATAATCGAACCTTCTAAAAATATGTCTCATTCTGAAAAATCCCGTTATTATAGGGCTCAGTTTCATAGGATACTTAATGACAAGAGAATAGAATACCGACAATATTTATTAATTTGGTTTGGCAATAAAATTGGCATTAATTAATCATTTATACTTTTACCTCTAAAAAAATCAAACAATGCAAGCCTGGAAAGATTATCAATCCAAAAATAAAGACCGTTTTCTTGATGAATTGCTCGACCTGCTCCGCATACCATCCGTAAGCGCCGACAGTAAGTATAAAGAAGATGTAAAACACTGCGCCGAAGCTGTAATGGAATATATGATAAAAGCCGGTTGTGATAAAGCAGAAGTCTGCCCTACAGCAGGACATCCGATAGTTTATGGCGAGAAAATTATTGATCCAAAACTACCAACCATATTAGTATATGGCCACTACGATGTGCAGCCTGCCGACCCACTGAACCTATGGACCAGTGGCCCATTCGAGCCTGTAATAAAAGATGGTAAGATATATGCGCGCGGAGCCTGTGATGACAAGGGACAAATGTTTATGCACATAAAGGCGCTGGAAGTAATGGCAAAGACCAATACCCTGCCCTGCAATGTAAAAATAATGATAGAGGGAGAGGAAGAAGTTGGCTCCAGCAACCTGGGTATTTTCCTGGAGAACAATAAGGAAAAACTGAAAGCGGACATTGTGCTAGTCTCTGATACATCTATGATCAGTATGGAACATCCATCTATAGAAAGCGGTCTGCGCGGGCTTGCTTATATGGAAGTGGAAGTAACCGGGCCTAACCGCGACCTGCACAGCGGCGTATATGGCGGTGCCGTTGCAAACCCTGCAACTATACTTTGCCAGATGATAGCTTCGATGCACGATGAGAACAACCACATAACTATACCCGGCTTTTACGATAAGGTGGAGACCATGAGTGATGCAGACAGGAAAGCCCTCAATACTGCCCCATTCGACCTTGATGAATACAAGAAAGACCTGGGCATAAAAGAGGTTTGGGGAGAAAAAGGCTATACTACACTGGAGCGGACCGGCATACGCCCTACCCTTGAGGTAAATGGTATCTGGGGTGGCTATACAGGTGAAGGAGCAAAGACGGTATTGCCAGGCAAAGCAAGTGCCAAAATATCCATGCGCCTGGTACCTAACCAAAATTCTGATGAAATTTCAGAATTGTTTGCCAACCATTTCAGGAAGATAGCGCCAGATACAGTAACGGTAAAAGTAACTGCCCACCATGGCGGCGAAGCGGTTGTTACCCCAACTGATTCACCAGCATACAAAGCAGCGGCAAAGGCCATCCAGACTACCTTTGGAAAAGATCCGATACCAACAAGAGGAGGGGGAAGTATTCCAATAGTAGCATTGTTTGAAAAGACTTTGGGCTTGAAAACTGTCCTTTTAGGCTTTGGTCTGGATAACGACAATATCCACTCTCCTAACGAGAAATACGATGTAGTCAACTATTACAAAGGCATCGAAACAATACCCTACTTCCATAAGTTCTTTACTGAATCTTTTGGGAAGTAAAATTGGAATTGGGAATTGCTATGTCATTGGAATTGGGAATTGGGAATTTGTAATTGGGATTGTCTTGAAATTGATCCCTTGCTAAAATTGGAAAGACATTGATTTCTCAATGCCTTTCCAATTTTTTCTTTCACACTTTCCAATTAAGCAATTGCGCATTACTCTTCAGCACCCTGAGCATCCACATTATTCAACCCAAAGTAGTACATACCTGTATGCCCAGGATAAAAGCCCGCTATTTGCATTGATTTGGAGCCAGCCAGTGATTGCTGCAGATCACTTACTGATTTTATGGGTGCGCTATTAATTCCGGTAATTACAAATCCTTTTTGCATTTGCGTTTGTTTTGCTATCGCACCTCTGCCAATATCGGTTACTACAACACCACCATCTATATTGTAATGGCTTCTTTCCTTATCAGTAAGCTGGCGGAAGCTGGCGCCGAGCAATTTCGAAATACTCTCCGGCTTTAAGATATCGGTCGTGCCGTTAAGATTCGTCAGCTGCACATTAGCTGTATAAAGCTTGCCCTCGCGATTATACTCAATACTCACATTATCCCCAGGCTGGAAGCGGGCTATCTGCCCTTGTAATTCGGGTTGATTATTCACCGCCACTCCATTGATGTGAGTAATAAAATCTCCTTTTTTGATACCTGCTTTTGCAGCGCCACTATTAGATAATACCCCCATCACGTAAACACCATTTCTTTTGTCAACACCCAACCTTGCCAGGTCTTCCGGGGTAGCGGCTGATTCATCTAAATATTGAATGCCGAGATACCCGCGCTGCACTTTGCCATATTTCATCAGGTCGTTTACCGCTTTGCGCACTATGTTGGCTGGTATTGCGTAAGAATAACCCGCATAAGAACCGGTAGGCGAAGCAATGGCCGAGTTTATACCTATCAGCTGGCCGGCTGTGTTTACCAGTGCCCCGCCACTGTTACCGGGATTCACTGCTGCATCTGTCTGTATAAATGACTCAATGGCAGATGCTGAATTTTGTTTATTGATACCAAGCGAACGCCCCTTCGCGCTAATGATACCTGCTGTAACAGTTGCGTCAAGTGTGAGCGGATAGCCTACTGCGAGCACCCACTGGCCAAGCCTGGCATCATCACTATTTCCAAACTCCATAAAGGGCAGACTTTTGTCGCCCTCAACTTTCAGTAAAGCAATATCTGTGGATGGGTCAGTACCAATAACTTTAGCCTGCGCCGTATAACGGTCGTTAAATGTTACGGTTACTTCATTGGCATTTGCTACTACATGGTTATTGGTCACCACATAACCATCAGGAGAAATAACCACCCCTGAACCGGAACCTATCTGCGAGGGTATTAAATATTGCTGCGGGCCAAATAACTGGCTGAATATGTCATTGCCATTGGCAATTACTGTACGGGCGTTTGTAGTTGTTTTAACATGCACTACTGCCTTTACAGAGGCCTCTGCTGCAGCCTCAAAGTTTACCGCGCCTATACCAGTGCCAGCGGGGGCATTATTGCTGTTAAATGAAGCATAGTTTACCGGGATAGGCGCATGTTGCGCTTCCGTGAAATAAGGAGTTTTGTGCTGCAGATAATTTACTGCTGATAATGTCATTACAGTTGAAATGGCAGCTGTAAGAATGACAGGAACTAAATTGACTTTCATAAGCTGAATAGTTGTTTTTGTTTTACAAAATTACTACTCCAAATTTATTACCATAACATATTAGAAAAGTGTTAAAAGAGGGTAATGAAAAGTTAAAAGCGGTTTGAACCAATTTCTCTGTCTGCTCAAACATGTTTATAAGTTTATCGAAATTTTATTTTAAAAAAAAATGTAAACTATAAATAATACCAGCTTTTATTTACATTGCAGAAAAACTATACTATATGTTATATCTTATGGCAACTTACAACTGGATTGCATTAGCCATTGTTGTCCTTATTGTAATATTTATTATCAGATTTTTTTTTGGCGATTCTGCGGAATAGTTCATCCTGTTTATTTTGAAAAGGATAATCAAATAAATAAAAAAGGCTGCATTATGCAGCCCTAAAAAATTTCATCTTAGCTATGTTTCTTTTTCACTGATCATCAGTTATTAAGTTTCAGAAACAACAATTTTGCTATTTGTTTCAAAATTTCCTTTAATAGAAATCCAAATCTCTTCTCGCAATGTTTAACCTGATCCCACTATAAAAATAAGTAGTTGTTTCGGCTGGCCAGGGACCATTGAAAACGCCCTCTTTATAAACGTACCTGCGATGTGTGGCGCCAATGTCAATAAACAGGTTGCGGGCCAATTCGTAAGAAATATTAAAATTGAGTAAGGCGCAATTTGTTTTCACGCCATTGATAAGTTTTATACCATAATCTGCAGAGCGCTGATTATAACTCAGAAAAATATTACTGCCATAGTCTGAACTGCCTGTGTCCACGCCTTGGATGTAGTACATGCCCTTTACTGTAAGGAACAATTTTTTGACAGGCTGATAACGTAAAATACCTAACACTTCCACAAAATCAGCACCAAGCGGATTAGCAAGCGGCTGGTTGTAATTTGAATAATTTGGTGTTGCAGCAGTATCATAATGCGTAAAAGTATAGGGACGTGTTGCATTTACCTCTAACTGCAAATCAAGGTTTTTAACACTGAAGGCATCGAAATATTTTCCACCAAGTTGTAAAGCCCATTTATTAGCCCAATATCCGTTGTGGCTGAAAAAGTTTTTGGCTGTAAATTCATCGAGATGAAACTGACCATAAAACTGGAGATGCCTGGCAGCTATGGTTTTGAAATTAATGCCTATATGTTTCTTATCTCCGCTGCCAAGTGATTGCTCCATTTCAGCAAGGAAAATTACAGGATTAAGGTATCTTATTTCGTAACTGTTGTTACGATCAAATACGACGGCACAGAAAAGGCCGACATTGAGCCACCTTGTCAGGTTCATGCTCAAATGCTGCATAGAAAAATACTTATGCCCCAGAACATGGTCACCTCCCAGAGTTCCCAGTGATGTTGGTCCTATATTGTTTTGCTGGGGTGTAAGCTCCAGGTAAAGATTTTCATAATTGATTTTCCAGATACGCGTATTTAATCTGATAAACGGGGTGCCTGAAGAAAAATCGCTTAAAAAGGTACTTGTAAGCCCGTCTCCAATAAAATTTTTGTCATAACCAAATGTGGCATTAATATGGTCTTTAACTACAGCGAAATCAATATAGCCTGTAGCTTGCAGATAATCATAATTACCTGTACTCTTACCTATATAATAATCAGCACCCGGCATTGCATTGTAATATTTAATCCAATGATTCACGAACGAAACATCTCTTTCCTGATTGTCAGTGGCTGAAGTATAGAAACTTATCTTTTTGCTGATCCATCCCCGAATTTCAGCTCCCCGTGCACTTGAGAAAAGCAGTTTATTTTTATTTCCTGCGTCAGGGCTATTAGGTTCTTTATATACAATTCCGCTAATAATGGGATTAACTACTACAAAGAAGTCACCCTTTTTAACATTAATAAAATCATACTGCTTCTTATAAAAAGTATTAAACCAGGAGTGCTTTGAATCAATAGCTCCATTTCCATCTTTTGTCCATTCACCGTTTTCAGAAATCATCTGAGATATATTGTAACGATCAATGGCACTCAAGTTATTATCTGCAACACTGTCGCGCTGATGGAGAAGGAAATCCACAGCGTGATTACTCATAACTGGTTTTATTGTTAAAAACAGGCTATCCGATAACCTCCCGGATTTTGTTTCGAGCCGGTCAAGTAATAGATTTTCTTCAGTATTTAACGGGAGATAAGTGGTTTGGGCATAGCTGGCCAAGCAAATAAATTGGAATAAAAAAAGGAGTGGATAATTTTTATACATGCTGCGATTTTGTAACAAAACTAATAGATAACTTTCTTTATGTTTAGAAAAGCGGTTTATATTTGCCTTATGACACCAAGGATTTCAATAAGTATCGTTTCTCATTAAGAGTAACAGAATAACAATTACTCCCTATGCTATAAAAACCCCTAAATTATAACTTTATCAATGACATAAATGTATCTATCACACATTGTATATCTTCTTGCGACATCGGTACATATAACGGAAGGATAATGCTTCTGTCAGAAGCATCCTCAGAGATAGGAAGTTTCAAATTCCCATAATCTTTATGATAGGCTGTTTCTCTATGTGATGTCATGATACCCCTCCTTGTTGAAATACCTGCATCAAGCATTTTCTCCATCAGGTCATTACGGCTAACAGGACAATTTTCATTTAAATAGATACTATATGATTGGTAATTGCTAAAATAGCCTTCTTTTTCTATAGGCAGACGAAGAAAATCAAAGTCTTTAAATGCATTATTATATTGCAGGGCAATCTTTCTACGCTCTCCAATAAGCCAATCTAGTTTTTCAAGTTGTTTTATACCTACAGACGCCTGAATATCTGTCAATCTATAATTATAACCGACTTCAAGATGATCTTCAAAAATAATTTTTTTAGATTCATGTCTTACTCTGTCATTTACAGACATACCATGTTGCCGTAACAATTTCAGCCTTTCGTAGTAATCTTCCCTGTTAGTTGTTATCATACCACCATCGCCGGTAGAAATCACTTTTCTGGGATGGAATGAAAAGCAAACTAGTTCTGAATGACTTCCAATTTTTTTTCCTTTATACATGGACCCTACCGCACAAGCAGCGTCTTCAATCAGGGCAAGGCCATGTTTTTTAGCAAGCTTTGAAAAGCCATCAATATCCGCAGGCATGCCAATTTGATGAACAATTAAAATAGCTTTTGTTTTATTTGTTATTAACCTTTCTGTTTCTTCAAGATCAATATTATAGGCATCGTTTATCTCTGCAAATACGGGAGTCGCGCCAACATATTTTATTACATTGGCAGTAGCAATATAACTCATTGAAGGGCAGATCACTTCATCACCAGTTTGAATACCAGCAACAATGAGGGATAAATGTAAAGCTGTGGTACAATTTGAAGCAGCAACTGCATACTTTGCACCAGTATAAGCTGCAAATTTCTCTTCAAACTCCTTTACCCTTGGCCCTTGTGTTATCCATCCTGTCAGTATTGTATCATATGCTGCCTGGGCATCTTCTTTTGTCAAATATGGTTTTGCTATTGGGATCATGCCAGTTGGTTTTTTATTTTTTTCTTAAAGTACCAGTCACTTAATTCTTTGAGCCCGGAGTGTAAATCAACATGCGGCTCGAATTGTAAAAGGTTTCTTGCCTTACTGATATCCGCAAGTCGTTTGCTTACCGGGTTTACCGTTTTTGTCTCCACAAACTGTGGTTCAAGTGTTGAGTTATTTACTTCCAGGATAATTTCAAGCAATTCTTTCAGGCTGGTTTCAATATTGCAACCTATGTTAAAACTCTCGTCCGTCACATCGGCCAGTAAAGCGGCGACATTCGATTTTGCAATGTCTGTTACATACACAAAATCCATGGTGGTCGATCCGTCGCCGTGTATCACGGGGTTCTTATTGTCCTTGATGCAGTCCAGCCACTTTATCATCACCTCCGTATATTTTCCGTCAGTGTCCATTCTGGGACCGTAGGCATTGAAATATCGCAACGCCACATAGTCCAGTCCGTACATAAATTTGAAGCTGCGGAATAGCTGTTCGCCCCACATCTTAGCGCCTCCGTAAAACGTTTGATTATCATAAGGACTGTCGGTTTCCGGTGTCGGAAAATGTTGTGCCAGTCCATATACCGACGCACTTGAGCTGTAAATGACTTTTTTGATCTTGTATTTTACACATAGATCCGCCACTTCATAAGTGGCCTTTATCATTACCTCAAACCCGTCTCTTGGGTTAGCGGCACATGCATTGATCCTCAGTGCCGCCATGTGAAATACATAATCGCTTCGCGATATGGACTGTTCTAACAGCGCTGTATCCCTGATGTCTCCCTCAATAAATTCCACGATCGGGGAATTGGCAAAATTGGCCATGTTCTCAATTGTTCCCCGTATGAAATTATCAATGATGATAATTTTTTTAGGATTATAATTAAGCAATTCTTCAACTACATATGACCCTATGAATCCTGCGCCGCCGGTAACCAGTATTGTGCTATCTGTAATTTTGTTATTTTTCATTTTTTTTGATTCAATTCAATTATTTTATCTATAATAAATACTGGTCGATTTCTACTTGCATCTAATGTGCGCCACAAATATTCAGCAATAATACCTAAGGAAATATTCGTGATACCAAAACCAATTGTAAGAATTGAAATTAGCACTGGCCAGCCACTTACTAAATCATTATATAATATTTTCCTGGTAACCAAATAAGCACTCCAAAATATCCCAAAGAAAAATAATAATATTCCTATTATAGTCACGAGCCTAATCGGTGTATATGAAAAAGCAACAAATGAATCAATAAATAATTTTATTTTTTTACTTAAAGTCCATTTTGACTTTCCCTTTTTACGTGCTTCTTTTTTATAGAATATAGATGTTTGTTTAAATCCAAGAGATAGAATTTGCAGAAAAAGTGATGAGTTGACCTCAATATTTTGATTGATATATGCTTGAATTTTATTGCTAAACATCACAATATCAAAACCTTGTTCAGGGTAATTGGGTACTGCATATTTTTTCATCATAGTAGAGTATAACTTAGAAAAAGTTTTTTCTATGAAACTATTTTCAGTATTTTCTCTTGTAGCCCAACAAATTTCATATCCCTTTTTGCTTTCCTCAAAAAGTTTGTCAATGAGTATCAATGGATCCTGCAAATCAGCATACATAAAGCAAATGTGTGATCCAGTTGCATAATATATGCCAGCTCTCAGCGCAGCATGAGATCCGAAATTTTTTGAAAGGGAAATTAGCTTATAATCAATATTTGAATATTTTTGTTTTTTTAATACTTCAAGTGATTTATCTGTTGAACCATCATTTACTAATATGATCTCAACAACATATTCTTTTTCTTTTGTAAAATATGAATTTAATATCTGAACTAGTGTTGGCAGATTTTCTTCTTCATTAAGGAACGGTATTATTACCGATACTTTTGAAATCATAATATGCGAGCAGGATTACCTACAGATTTAGAATTTTCCGGAATACTTTTTATCACATTGGCTCCCATTCCAATTAGCGCCCCTGATCCAATTTTAATACCATTGATAATACTTGAACCACTACCAATATAACAATTTTTTCCAACTTTTGTACTTCCTGCTACAGTAACATTTGAGCCAATAAGTGTAAATTCTTCAATAATAGAATCATGGTGAATTACAGTGTTTGGCAATATGCAAACGTGGTCCCCTATAATACAATTACTTGTCAAAACCACACCCGCCATCAATAATACATTTTTACCAATAGTCGCTAAAGGAGAAATATAGGCATTAGGATGAACTACCGTCGCAAACCTATCTGGAAATATATTCAAATTATTAATAATATTTTTTCTAAACATAAAGCTCTGAGGCCCTCCCGGTACGGCAAGAACCATGGCTTTGGGATATCTTTCAAA
>CAISOH010000394.1 GCA_903887005.1 uncultured Bacteroidota bacterium
CGGAACGGAACAAACCATTTCGCAATGAAGGCTAAAATGTATCAGGCTGCAGTGAAGGCTGCATATGGCGAATTGAAAAAGTTATCCACAACTATGTATCAAATTGCTGCTTAATTGGCATTTTCTCTGCGTAAGGTGAGTAAGTAATACAAATAAATGATCTTAATTGGATAATCCAATGGAGCTACGCCTCCCTAGTTTTGCTTGATACTGCCCCATGTGAAGAAGGTAAAGGTGAATTTATCAATAAGGATTTTGAGGTAGGCACAGAATGGTTTTCAGGAATATTCAGTAATGTTACGAGTTAAGGAATTTATTATACCATAATTTACAAGAAATTAATAATTTTTAAATTACTTGAATTAGGGATTATGTTACTAATATTTAGCACTATGTTTGTCTCGGCCTATACTATTCAATAGGATTTCATAAAATGCAAGAAGCTGGTGAAAAAAACAAATTGGATTATGCATCTGTAAAAAATGCATCTATGGCATTAAGGTCAATAAACCATAAACTCCGCCAGCAGATACTTAAGTTACTGGAAGAAAATAAGCGCATGAAAGTTACAGACATTTATGTAAAACTACACTTGGGTCAATCTTTTGCATCCCAAAACCTCGCAATACTACGCAAGGCTAATATTGTTTTAACTGAACCAATTGGTAAGGAGGTCCACTATTCCTTAAACAATGCCCGTATTGAAAAAGTAGTAGCATTTGTCCATAAAATGGCATTCTAATATCCTTTTGTTTTATTATTCATTCTCTGACCGAAAAAATAATTATGAAGAGCAAAATTTCAGTTTTTATTGCAATCCTCACCATTATGGGATCAGGTAAGTCATTTGGCGCATTTCCTGTTAAGCAGTTATCCTTGAATCAAAATTCATTAACAGGCAACAATCTGGCAATGATTTCCTCCTCGGAAAAGTATAAGATGGCAACCGGAGTATTCCGTTTTTCTGATTTTCAGACGGCAGGCTTTAAGCAATATGCCATGAATAATTTTATTAGCCACATCTCGTTTGTTTTTGGAAAAACCGACTTTAGCCAAAATCTCGTGACTGGCTTTTCCCGAAAAAGCCTGGAAAGTAAAGGGAATGCCATACTTACCACTGGCCTGATAATAATGGGAATCGGTTTGGCTTCCACATTGGTCGGTGGATTGATGATTGGTGCAACCAGGACAAACAACGATTTAGGGATGGTGACGGGTGGAGGGATTATTTTGGCGTTGGGGGCTGTCCTGTTATTTACAGGGTTAATAGTTTTAATCTGTGGATTTGCTACAAACAATTCGAGCAGGTATTAAATAATGAATATTGACAAAATAAAGTCCACTATGTTGGATAGTTATTTTTCTTTTATGCGAGGCGCAAAATCCGCGAATAGCAAGCCTATTTAAGGACTTTTGGAACGAATCAGGAATGGAAAATAACAGTCAAATTGGTGGACTTTATTTTGTCATGTTTCCTAATCGGCCAAAATAATGAGGCGGAAAATTAAATATCTCACACTTGAAACAACTATAGCAAAGCAGGAAAAATCTGTTTTTGATGCCAAAAAAACTAATAATGGGTATTATAACCCAAATGAGTTGAGGATATTTACATTTTAAATATGCAAGTACATCTATATACTAAGGGGAAAATATTAACCATTTTATGAATAAAATAACAAAGCGCTTTTCACTATTGACGATTGC
>CAISOH010000395.1 GCA_903887005.1 uncultured Bacteroidota bacterium
AGCCATTTCAGATTAATGAATTTTGTATCAGCAAAGGCATTGTGCTGTCTCATTTGCTTTTGAAAAAGAAAAGCCTGGAAACAAAATTTATGGAACTTACAAACAATTAGTTCCAGTATCACACCACATTGCACAACATTTCACCGTAATGTAATTTTTATCCCGTACTTACTACGTTTCACGCCTTTTTAATTTACACATTAGTGCAATAGAGTGAAAGTAATTACCTTTTTATTGTATCTATTTTGTACCTTTGGACAGTCATTATTAATTCACGGGTACAAATAGCACTCAAATGAAAGTAACGATTAGAGAGAAACTAATGCAGGGCGGCAAGGTTCGGTTATACTTAGACTTTTACCCACCTATTGTAAATCCGGGTACTGGTAAGACTACACGCCGGGAGTTTCTAACTTTATTCCTTCATTCTGATATTGAATTGAAGGATGAGAAATTTACCGATGATAACGGAAAGACAGCTATACGCACTATTCCTGTATTCGATAAAAAAAACCAACCAAAGAAAGCGAAGTTAACACCACTACAGCGGCAGCATAATAAAGAAACAATGGAGCTTGCCGAGAATATCAAAGCCCAACGGCAATTAAAAATACAAGCCGAAGATTACGGATTTCTAACACAAGATCGGAACGCTGACTTTTTAGAGAAATTCAAAACAATTGCAGATCAGCGGAAAGAAAAGTATAGTGATAACAATTACCTTGCTGTATATAACTATCTCCATAAATTCACTAATGGGGTTTGTCCGGTTGGTAAAGTAACCAAGGATTTTTGCAATGACTTCAAAGAGTATATTATCTCATTAAAAGCGTTTACCGGAAGCAAGAACACCACATTAAGCAACGGGACAGCAATAACATACTTCGCAATCTTTAGCGCGGTCTTAAACAGGCTGACAGGCACCGGGAAACCATTTGCAGATAATCCGGCAGCGGGTATAAGTGTTGAGAAGATACACACAAAGCAGCGCGGTTATCTGACAATTGAAGAATTACAGAAATTACAAGATACTCCATGCGATATAGATTATTTGAAACGGGCGGCGATATTTTCAGCATTAACCGGATTGCGCTACAGTGACGTAGAGGCGTTAAAATGGGGAGATATTGTAGAGGAGGGCGGGAAGGTTAAGCTTAGTATTATAGTAAAGAAAACAAACACCCCGGAACTAATGACAATATCAAAAGAGGCCGTACAGATAGCAGGGGAAAGAAAAGATAGTAATACTCATGTATTTGAAGGCTTAAAGTATAATTCCTGGCAAAACTATAAAATAGAAAATTGGGTACGGGCGGCAGGTATAAATAAACACATCACTTTTCATAATTTCAGGCACACATACGCAACGATACATCTGTATTTAGGCACCGATTTAATGACTATATCAAAAAATCTTTCCCATAGCAATATTAAGACTACGCAGATTTATGCTAAGGTGGTGGATAAATTAAGGGATGAAGCGGCAGCAAAAGAAATGATAAAGTTATAATGAAAGAATGAGAGATGCTTTTTTAATTCGCGGGTACAAAGTGGATGTAAGCAGCTCA
>CAISOH010000396.1 GCA_903887005.1 uncultured Bacteroidota bacterium
CCAAAAGTGAATTTGAACACTTGATAAATATATATGGAATAAAACGGGCTGCCTAAAAGTGACAACATGTTGTCATATTATTAGCAAATAGTGCCTATACTTGGCAAGAGATAAATTAGTGAATCTTACTGAAATAGAAAAATAGATAATTTGTCATGGTGGCAATTGTCACGATGAGTAAACCGAATCGCGCGCCGAACCATGACATGCTGAATTTTGAACATAGGCTTGTGCAAAGTTCTGAACTCACAAATTTATCCCTTGAATAGTATAGCAGTTGCCCCTCCCGATAGCTATCGGGATCAGGCCGGGGACTATAAATAAACAGGAGCGGCTTTAGCCAAAAAGATAATGAGGATAATTTTAAAATTTGATTGTTAGCAATGCCGATAGCTTACTACTATTATTCCTTCACCAACTTCCTCACCTCTGTACCGTTTATCCTGATTAGGTACATGCCAGTGGGTAAGCCTGATACATCTACCTGCACCTCTTCATTATGATAGTTATTGTTGTAAACTGTTTGACCTACGAGGTTGGTGATGGCGATGTTGGTTATCTTATATGGTGCTATGATTGTCAGCTCTGCTGTGGCAGGGTTGGGGTATAATTCAACTTTATTATTCAGTGGGATTACATTTTGAATACCAGTAGAACCACATCTACTGCCGCTTGCAGCAAGACCATGAGTAAAATTTGTTATTTTACGTATCTTTTGACAAAAGCAAGAATAATATAGATTCCCTGAGAGATCAAGATATATAAATTCAGGGTGCATGGCAGTACTTGTAGCGGGTGCTCCTTCGGGAGAAGTTGCTGTAATACTCGTATCCCCTGCAATTGTATTAATAATACCAGTTATGGCATCTACCTTGCGAATCACATTATTTTGTAGGTCTCCGATTATTAAATTCCCTTTGTCATCTATTGTAAAACTATTTAGATTGCTGATTTGTGCATTAGTTGCAGGTCCACCATCACCAGAATATCCAGCCGTAGTACCAACAACAGTTGAGATAATGCCAGTTGTCATATTAACCTTTCGTATTACAGCATTTCCCCTCTCCGCGATATATAAATTATTGTGTGAATCGAAAATCATTCCCATTGGGTTGAAAAGCTCTGCATTCGTTGCTGGACCACCATCACCTGAGTATCCAGAAATTCCAGTACCTGCAACTGTAGTTATAATACCCGTTGTCACATTTACTTTTCGCACCACCTGCCCTCCAGCTATATATATATTCCCAATCGCATCTCCATAAACATTTACTGGATTAATAAGTTGCGCACTAGTTGCAATTATGTTGTTCGCTAACGAAGATCCTCCACCCGCATACGTAGTAATGATCCCAGTACCTGCATCCACTCTTCTAATTCTATTGTTTACTTCATCAGCGAGAAAAAGATTACCCGTCGCATCACAATATAAACCATAGACTCCGTGAAGTTGTGCATTTGTGGCAGGCCCACCATCACCAGAAAAACCTGGATTGCTGTACTCCCCCGCTAATGTGGTCATAATTCCTGTTACGGTCGACACTTTTCTAATTGTCCCATATTGAGTAATATAAAGATTACATGAACCATCCATCCATAATCCTTCAGTACTGCTTAAGGCGGCATTAGTAGCTGGTTGGCCGCTTCCTACGTAAGTATGTGCAGTATCACTTCCTGCTACTGTATAAACACGCATTTGCCCTTTAGCAAAAACAGGTAACAAAAGAAGTATGAGTAGTAACCTTTTCATAGGTACATCTTATATCCTAAAGGTACATACTTCCTCAATTCAAAATATATTTTTTACACAATCCTGTAGTTAAGGTGGGTATTGTTGTCTCAATTCCTTTTTTACAAAAAAAGACTACATTTAATAGCTAGTTCTATCCATACCCATGCTCAATACACCACCACCTTACTCCTCGACACCACATGCTGATTACTTACTTCACAGATATAAAAACCTGCCGGAATTCCTTTTGTAATAATTTTCAGTTTGCCGCTGTTATCAAATACACTACTGGTTTGCAATACAGCTCTGCCATCGGAAGAAATCAGTTTTACAGTTACAGTTCCATTTATTAATTCCCCGGAAGCATTAATGGTAAAAGAGCCATGGCTTGGGTTAGGCGCAATGGTGATAACTGCTGCTGTAACCACCTGCTTTACTGAAAGCGGATTGTAATCAGACTTTCGGCTTTTCCACATGCCCCTGCCAAAGGTCGCCGCCCATAATTCGCCGGTTGCATAGTTAATATGCAGATCAGCTACGTGCACTGTTGGCAGGTGGGTATTGTAGAGCGCCCAGTTGGTCATCGTGGTATCTTTATAGAATACAGCGGCGTCCGTACCTATATACTGTGTGCCGGTGGCGGTGTCAACTACCATGCAGTCAACGGGCAGGTTCGGCAGCAATGTTCCGCTTTCATTGATCCAGGCGCCGGTGGCTAAATTATAGCTATACACCTTTTTGCCGCTGGTGTATCCGCTGATGGTCACCCAGAAATGTTTTTCATTTTTAGGGTCAACGACAATATCATTAATAAAATTGGTGAACGGAATGTGGATCGTGTCCCAAGTAGCGCCAAAATTTGTGGTATAATTTATGACCGATTTCCAGACGTTATAATCATCATGGAGTGCGTAAATGTAATTAGTGTTGGTGATGCCAATCGCAATATCATTGATGTTGGAATTGGAATCAAAGATGGGGGAAATGGCCGTCCATGATATGCCGTTATTGTGCGACACAAAAACATTTTTGAAACCCAGTAAAAGTGTTGCCGTATCAGTAGGATGTAAAAGGTAAGGCGTAACCCAGCCGCCGGAACTGTGCAGGGTATCAGTGATGCTGTGATAACTAGCGCCTGCATCGCGCGTCATGGAGATATACCCGTTTTGTGAAGAGCAATAAAAAATATTGGCAGGGTCTCCGTAATTTATCAGCGGCTGCATACCATCGCCGCCGGTAAGATCAGTGGCTACTCCGGCATCCACCATTTTTGTCCCGTTGTCCTGCGCACCGCCTATGCTAAAGGAAACGCCATTATCCACTGCATTCCTGTAAAACTCCGTTATACATATGCCGTTTGAAAGATCTGTCCATGGCGCAGTAGTTGGTCCGTAGTTTTTATATACTCCGCCATCGCAGGTTTCAAATAAACCCCCGGTAAGCGGGTTGTAAGAAAGGCAATGCTTATCAGCATGAACGGTTGACACACCGGTAAGCCCGCCATACCAGGTATTCGCAATTTGCCAGGTAGAGCCGCCATCAGCAGAATAGTAGGTATTTACACCGCCCACTGTTACTTCCGAAGCGTTGGCGGGATTTACAGCGATACAGAGGTCATACCATCCCTGGCCGCCGCAGTTTTTAGTGGGCAATCCAAGGTCCCAGCCAAGCAGCTCCCGTTTGCAGGAAGTATCATCGGTATAAATCGCATGATAGGTAGCGCCGTTGTCCGTTGATTCATAGATACCTTTTAATCCCGAAGAATTGTTCGACGCTAATGCTTTTACCATAGTGGGGCTTGCAGGGCTGACTGCAATACTTATTCTCTGCGCGTCAGTAAAAGATGTAACTGCGGTCCAGGTCAGTCCCGCGTCTGTTGACAGCATGATCTGCTGGCAGCTATCGGTGTACATGGTTCCATATACCGTGCTCGTATCACCGGGTTTGTATAGTATCTGCTTGAAGTTACCCGTGAATACATTTTTCCAGGAGAGGCCGGCATTGTATGTTTTAAAAATACCCGCATTAGTGCCTAAGATCATGGAACTGGTATCCTGTGGGTTTATCAGCAAAGAGCGGGCATTGTTATACGCCGTAGGAAGCCACGAGAGGCCGGTTACAGCCCAGTTATTGCCCCCATCATGAGACACTATCACGCCTGAACTGTATGCATCCCCGGCATCGCCGTCCCCGGTGGCCACATAAACAGTATTCCGGTTAAGCGGATTGATCTTTATGTCCGCCACGCCGAGAGTAGGCAGAAAGTCATAACAGGAGGCCCATGTTGCGCCACCATTAGTAGTTTTCCAGGTACTGCCTGCCGCGCTGCCCACATAAAATGTATTGGAATCCACCGGGTCGAAAGCAACGGTATTAATTCGTCCTATGCCTGAATAACCACCACCGGCAGTATGCGGCCCCTCAAATATCCAGTTGGACGGAACAACGGTTGTTTTTTCCGCCTTCTTATTCAGGTTCATCTGCTCCGTATATTTTTGCCACTCTATCAATGTTATCATTGGTGGCACCATATAGCCATTCTCATCTAAGTGCTGGCGCCAGTACCATTCCCACTTTTGAAACAAATGATCTTTGCCTTCCCTGCGCGCACCGGTCACTTCCATTTCTTCCTCATTAGCTTCATTTAAAGTTTGTTGCTGGTGACGTGCAAGCACATCTGAAAATCTCACAGGAGCGGTACTCCCTGAAGGCATCCATGGCTGGGCATCCGAAATATTACACAACAATGCAAAAACAGCAAGCAGAAATAATTTTTTCATCAATTAATAATTTATATAAGGCAGAAGACATTTTAAATATAAATTTAGTAATGATTTTTCACAATAAGTAAAATAATAATTTTCATTCAGAAAATATTCGTGCGGGAACCTTGAAATAAAGTTGATTACAGATGGATGAGATGGCGAACAATAACCTACTTTTGTACGTTTATTAACAATCACAAAACAGAGATTTATTTACCATACATTTTTAACAAAATCAATCTCTGGATTTGGGGTATATTTGTTTTGCGGAGGAATGCAATATGAGGACATTAGATGTTATGGGGGTTTATAACAAAATTAAAGAAATCAGCCATAGAAATAAGGAAAGAAATAATCCTGTTAGTATAGATAGTTTAGCCCACGAGCTAAATAGTAACAAGGAGATGATTCAGCAGTATGTTGTTGCTTTATCAATATTGGAATTTATACAGCTTACTGATAATGGAGCGATGGTATTGCTAAAATAAAGTGACACACATAAAAAGATAGTAAAGGATCCCATTATCGGGGTCCTTTTCTTTTATGGCTTTATTTGTCCTTTCTCTTTTCAGCAAAATATGCCACAAAACTAAACAGGCCAATCCCCAACATCCCGCCGACCCCATCAGCAACCGCGTCCATAAACTCCATACTGCGGCCAAGGAATGTGAGCGCTCCCTGCAGGAGTTCTATTAAAGAACCTAAAGCTACCGAGATAAGAAATAAGATAACAAGGGATGACAGGTTACTAACAGGCCTGGAACAAAGCCAGAGAAAAGTGAAACCACCAAACATAACAAGATGCACCCATTTGTCTATAAAGGGTACGTTTACTGCCGGTATCTCGTTTGCAGGTGTGAAACAACCGATCAAAATAAGCAAGGTCCAAAGTATAGCTAAGGACCTTGCCTGTTTTTTATAAGGTGAGTCCGGACTGAATATCCGTAGCATTATTATTCTCCTATAAGTGCCTTGTATGCGGCTACATCAAGCAGAGCATCCAGTTCTGCGGGATTTGTAATGGTCATTTTTATCATCCAGCCTTTACCATAAGGGTCTGAGTTTACACTTTCCGGGTTACCTTCAAGATCCGGGTTTAATTCGTTAACAGTGCCGCTTACAGGCAGAAATAAGTCTGATACGGTTTTTACTGCTTCTACAGTACCAAATACTTCGTTTTCATGAAGTGTTTTACCAACTGTGTCAATATCCACAAATACGATATCGCCGAGTTCATGCTGCGCGAAATCAGTAATGCCTACTGTGGCTGTGTTGCCTTCTACCTTGATCCATTCGTGATCCTTAGTGTATTTTAATGTTCCTGGAAATTCCATTGTTTAATTATTTGAGGGTAAAATTAATAGAAAAAAGGGGAAATTGGAATTTGTTAACGGAAATTTGGTTTACAACACTTTTCTAGTCAGATATTTGAGGGTGTTTTATATACGCAACAAGTAATTTCACATCTATATCTTTTCACCCAAATTGCACTTTTAAATCGCCCCGCCCTAAGGCCGTGGTTGTGATAACACTTTTTAATAGCCCCGTCCTTTAGGCCGGGGAAAAGATAAAAACCAAGGATGGCTTTAGCCAAAATACTCGCGATGAAAGAGATCGTATTGTGTAATTTTTGGCTAAAGCCAACTCCTATTATTTTCTGTCCCCGACCCAAAGGACGGGGCAACTGATACATAATTTAATTATACTCAACAAGGGATAAATTAGGGACTCTTGCAGATATAACTTAATAGATAATTTGTCATGGTGAGCCGCGCCGAACCATGACATGCTGAATGATGAACTTAAGCTCAATAAAGTTCTGAGCTCACTAATTTATCCCTTGCGAAGTATAAGCAATTCAGCCATTGGGCTTTTCCCATTTTTCCCATTCATTCAGCCATTGAGCCATTTCGCAATTAAGCCATTATTCAACCATCACCCTATGTCTTCCAAAATATAAATTCACTACACAAAAGAACTAATGTTGAGAATCTTTGCGAAAGCTGCATACATGGTCCCCCTTTAGGGGTCAGGGGTTTTCGGGGTGGTGGGTTTTTACCTTATTATCGTCACATCCCCTTTCAGATTCAAAGGCTCTCCCGTTTCACAAAGCGCGTCCAGCACATAGACATACACATCCGGCCTTATGGTTCCACCCATATACGAGCCATCCCAGGCGTTCGACGCGTCATTGATCTGTATATCGCTACGCTCAAATAACAACTGCCCCCAGCGGTTATAAATACGGAAAGACTTGATGATACTTACGCCCTTGCCCCGCGGATAAAATACATCATTCTGTCCGTCGCCATTAGGAGTAAAACTGTTAGGTATGAATATCTGGCTCTTGTCGCAATAGATGTGAATGGTAACCGAATCAGCAGCCTTGCAGCCAAAATCTGAAGTGACAAATACATGATAAGTCGTGGTTACAGACATAGTAGCTAACGGGTTGGAACAACTGTCGCAGCTAAGCGTAGCGGGGTCAGTCCAACTGTACTTTTGTATCAGTGAACCTGTGGCCTGCAACTGCGCGGTAGAACCCTCTACCAATCTCTGGCTCGCCCCTGCGTCAACTGTCGGCAGTTGGTGTACATTTATCCATATAAATTCAGTATCGGGGATACATCTGCCGAGATGCGCTATTGCCATATACTTTGTGGTAAAGTCGGGAGATGCAAAAGGCTCGGTTGCAGTAGGGTCGCTGAGGCCGGTACCCGGTATCCAGGTATAAGATGTTCCGCCCGAATCATGCAACTGCACAATCACATTACGGCATATTTCAGCCTCTCCGCTGGCATGGCTTACGGTTTTTGTTTTCAGGAATACCGTCACCGTATCTGTATTTGCACAGCCATTTATATCCGTTCCGGTAACGGTATAGGTAGTAACAACAGCAGGTGACGCCTTGGTGGGGTTGCAATTTGTGCAGCTAACCGTAACGGCCGGGATCCAGGTATAACTTACGGCCCCGTACCCGGTCAATGTAGCAGCATCAGTGAGGCATATTATGGTATCGGGACTGGTGGTAATCGTTGGCAGCGGATTTACCACTACATCCTTACTTATGGAATCTATACAACCCCAGCCATCGGTTACCACCAGGTTAACCGGGTAAGTGCCAACGGTAGTGTACAAATACGGCGGGGAACTGAGTGAACTCACATCGCCATTATTAAATGTCCATCCCCATGTGGTGATAGTGGAAAAATAACTCCGTGATTTATCCTTGAAATTTACCGGAGCGTTTACGCATACCGGATCTGGTACCGTCGTAAAATCCGGATATACTTTATCCACTTTTATAGTATCCAGGCCTATGCTTGAATTCTCGCAGCCGGTCAGATCACTGAGTATCAGCTTTGGCACATACGACCCTGCCGAGACATACGTATAGTCTATGCTGTCTATCGTAGAAGAGGCGCTGGTAGTGCCATCCGAAAAATCCCAGATGATACTCGGCACATTACTGATCTTCGCTTTGAAATGAACTTTTAAAGGCGCGCACCCCTTCAATGGCGAGTAGCTCAATGCTCCCGCATACCCATAAATATTAACATGGGCAGTGGCGGTATCCTTGCAGCCGTGAATATTGCTGTCTATCAATACTATCGTGTAGAAACCCGGTTTAATATACAATTCACTCGGATTTGGAGCGGTGGAAATACCGCCATCGCCCAGGTCCCAGTTAAAGCCTGTGGCGCCAATGCTGGTGTTGGTGAAATTTACAATTAATGGCGGGCAAATGGAGAAAGTATCGCTCAGGTTAAAAGACGCGAATACTTGTGTTACCGTAATATAATTTACGAACACTGCGGTATCCCTGCATCCATGCGCGCCCACTATGGCCAGCGTTACTGTATAACTTCCGGTAGCCGTATAAGTATGCCATGGCGACAGCGCTGTTGAAGTGCCGCCATCTCCAAATGTCCAGAATGAACTGGTTACGCCCGAAGTCGTATCAAAAAAATGAGTGCTGTCGTTAATACAGGGAAACAGATTACTGGCATAAAAAGCAGCATGGTTCCGCCATACGGTCACTAATGGTAATTTGACGCTGTCCCTGCAGCCTAAATAATTGGAAACGAATTCCTGTGTTGTGAAAGAGCCGGTCGCAGTAAATGTATGCGCAACGCTTGCAGTGGTTACTGTTGACGTAGCGCCATCGCCGAAGGCCCATATATATTTCGACAGCGATATTCCCGAAGGATCTGTGCTGGCGTCAGTAAAAGTAACGGCCAGCGGCCAGCAGCCTGTAGCGGGAGTTGCAGTAAACTTGGCTACCGGCTGCGATACCCTGATATAATTAGTCTTGATTACGGTATCAAAACAGAAATTCTGGTCCATAACAATTAACCTTATGGTATATATACCGGGGATATGGAAAGTATCCGTCGTGACAGGGCCTTCATATCCTGTTTTGTATCCGGTCAGATAATAGGGAGGCCAGGGGAAGGTACCTCCGCTATCCCATGTATAACCTACCCCAAACCCTCCGGTGACGGTAGCGGTGAACGTATCGATCCCACCTATGCACATGGCGGTTTTCGTTGCGGTAAAATCAATGGTAGGGTATAAAAGGGTAATCATGAAATTCGCAGTATCCCTGCAGCCGCTTTTGGAATTATAAGCAGCGATGTACCCCTTGAAAGTACCCCCTGTCGGATAATCATGCAACGGATTTCTTACCGATGAAGTAGTTCCGTCCCCAAATACCCAGGTCCGTATATCATCGCCCCAGGAGCTGTCAGAAAACTGGACCCTGTTGTGCGGTGAACACAGGATCTGAAGATTGTAAGCCGCCTTTGGAGAATCTACTATTATGGTAGTGAGCGCCACGGGCGTACCGGGGCAGCCATGATAAGACGGCGTTACGGTTACCGAAAAAATTCCCGGCACCGGACGGTAACGTACCGTATCGCTGGTAGTGTCATAATCATGATAGGTACCTAAGGAGTCAAATGTCCATAAAAAGAGGTCAACCGGGCCTTTAACAATTTTCTTGGTAAAGACTATTGGCTGGCCATAGCATATCTCTGTTGTTAAACAGGAAGCGGTCATTGTGGGAGGATCTCCTACTAATACTTCTACCGTATCCCTGAATATGCATCCATTGGTAGTAACTATTGAAACGGATGCGGAGAAAGCGCCCACAGTAGTATAAGTATGCGTTGGATAAATGCTTGTTGATGTAGCGCCATCGCCAAAAGTCCAGGTAAAGGCGCCGGGCAGATAAGGATATCCCATTGAGAAACCCGGGGACCATGGTATGTGGGACGCTGAAGTATCGCGAAAACTTACTGTCAGTGGCCTGCAGCCGCTATCGGGATGGGCTTCGATATGGTGCCAGAACCTGTCGAAAATTATTACACTACCCGTATCGGTACTTATGCAACCGGTAACGGGATCTTTGGCAGTCATTGTTACCAGATAAACGCTATCCGCAGGGAAAGTAAAGGTGATTGGGCTGCCTGTACCTGTACCAATACGGCCAAAAACCCAGGTAAACAATGTTCCGGGCGGAGCGGTGGCGGTAAATGTTACTCCTGACGGTGGCGGGCATGGTTGCAGCGGTGAGAAAGTAAAGCTTGCTGTTGGCCCGGTAATGATAATTATGGTATTTGTCACCGTATCATAGCAGAGGCTGTCCTTTACGATAAGCCTTACTTTATAAGTTCCGGTCGTTTTGTATGAATGAGAACCGGTGTTTGTTGTATCAGTGCCGCCATCGCCATAGTCCCATTTACTGGATGAATGTTTGGTGCTGGTGTTGGTAAATGTAATAAGGGTATTGATACATGCCGTACTCACAGATGTAAACCCGGCTTTAATGTTTCCTATATTAACATACCCGGTCTTTGTAATAAGGGACGTACATCCGTTACCATCTGTTACCGTAAGTTTAACATCAAAGCTGCCAGATGCAGTATAGGTATGTGATGGACTTGTAAGAACAGATGTACCGCCATCGCCAAAATCCCAGGCATAAGTAAAGCCCGGAGTTCCGGTTGTCAGATTTGTAAATGTCACGGTGCCGGGAGCTTTACACAAGTATGTGGAACTACCTGTAAAATCCGGGACCGCCGGAGTAAAAACAAACATGTATTTTGGAATAGTTACCGAGGCGACACAGCCCATGGAATTGGTTGCCGTTAAGGTGACATTAAAATAACCGGAAGTGGAGTATATATGTATTGGCGTTGTGGCCGTGCTTATGCCGCCATCTCCGAAACTCCAGGTATAAGTTATCGTTCCGGGTACCCCGCCAATGGTGGTACTGGTAAAAGTCACGGGAGTGCCGGGGCAAACAGAGGTAGCGCTTGATGTAAAAGATACGGTTGGCGGAGGATAAACCGTTATGGTCATGGTAGTAGTAACCGGCCCGCCGGGTCCATATACCGTCAGCGATACAATGTAGGTGCCGGGCGTGGTAAAACTCGTTGACGGGTCTTTGAGAACAGAAGTAGTGCCTGTTCCGAAATCCCAGTAATAAGATGTGATAGCACCCGTAGATGTATTGGTGAAATGCACCACAAGCGGGGCGCAACCGGAAGTTACATCTGCAGTGAAGCTTGCTGTTATCTGCCCTTTTACCGTAAAAGAAACAAGTGTAAAAAGAAAAATCAATAAGGCATTACGGGTAAAAAGTTTCATAAAATGGGGGTTTGGAGCTTCAGTTTTATAAACGGATAATAAAGATAATAAAAATTGTTAAAAAAACAAAATTAACTATATAAAAGAACGATTCTGAGAAATCTACTGATTAAGGGGGTGTATTTCAAATTTTCGCGTAAAGGCATTTGAAGATAGTAGTAATGTAGCAGAGTACTTGATGGCGCCTTTTTTATGCCGTAGATGATTATTCTGAAGTAATATGAGGGTTGAGCAGAGGATGTTTGCAAATAGCTAAATTAAGTTAAGCATAGGCAGAAAAACCAGCGCCATGAAGTTGAATAGCGTAGTAGATAACAGCGTAGAGCTATTTTTTGGCGTGCGGAGCATTTCGCCAAAAATCGCCTTTCTTTTTGTTACTTTTTCTTTGGCGAAGCAAAGAAAAAGTAAGATAATGCAGGACAGAGATTACACGACATTAATAATTCTTATTTGCGAAGATTTTAATTGCATCTCGGGTATGGGTCAAAACAAGTTGCAATGTCTTTTACCTGCTCTCAGGTGTCCCACATCTTAAAGATGCAGGACACCTCCGGCACCTGACCTAAACCATCCGTTTTAATGGCAGAACTCTTTATTCTTTTCCTTGTCATTTAACTTCAGGCTCAAATTTATACCTATAAAATCCCAAATAAAAAAATTTATCTCAATATGCTCTTCCCATATATTTGCAATACAAACTGTTATTTATGAAAAAGATTCTTGTTACCGGCGGTTGCGGGTACATCGGCGGACATACAATTGTAGATCTGATACAAAATGGTTTTGACGTTATTTCTGTTGATGATTTATCAAGAGGATCATTAAAAATGCTGAAGGGCATAGAAAAGATCGTTGGCCGCCCGGTAAAAAACTATAAGGTGGACTTATGCAATCTCGATGATACTGAAGCAATATTTTTAGAGAACCCCGACCTGGTTGGCGTTATACATTTTGCAGCATTTAAATCAGTGCCGGAATCTGTGAGAGAGCCATTGATGTATTTCAAAAATAACCTTAATTCCCTTATCAATATTCTGCAATGCGCCGAAGATTTCGATGTGGATAATTTCGTATTTTCTTCATCCTGCTCCGTATATGGCAATGCAACCCAATTACCTGTATCGGAAGAGGCTCCGTTTGCGGAACCTGAATCGCCTTATGCCCGCACCAAAGTAATGGGAGAGGCCATTTGCAGGGACTTTACTAATCTTCACAAAGACTTCAATACCATATTACTTCGTTATTTCAATCCCGTTGGCGCGCATCCTTCCGCAATTATAGGAGAATTCCAGGACCTGTCTGAAAGCGTGGTGCCGGTTATCACTCAAACCGCTATCGGCAAACGCAAGGAAATGAATGTATTCGGCAACGACTATGATACCAGGGATGGGTCGTGTGTGCGTGATTACGTTCATGTCAGCGATATTGCCAACGCGCATACCAAGGCTTTACAATACATCATTGAAGACCGTAACAAATCAAATTGCGAAGTATTCAACCTGGGAACAGGCAATGGCGTCACCGTTCTGGAACTGATAGCCGCTTTTGAAAAAGTAACTGGCGAAAAACTGAATTATAAATTAGCCCCACGCAGGCCAGGGGATGTGGTAGCCGTTTATGCCAACAACAATAAAGCGCGCAACATCCTGGGCTGGGAAACAAAATATGATCTTGACGCAATGATGGATACTTCCTGGAAATGGGAACAGGTATTGGCAGAAAGCAAGAAAGCGCCTGTCAGCTAATGTTAAGTCAAAAGTCAAAACCAGAAATTACGATACAAAGTAGCCGGGCGCCAGATATAATCCGCCCGGCTATTTTCATTTCTACAACATAATGTGGTACTCAACTATTTAGCGCCCAAACAAAATATCCACACGATTTTTTAGCGCCGAAACCCGCTGCAGCAAAGCATTTTAGCCATATTCCTCCTGCGTTTTTGTGGGTATTTTGTCAAAAATCCTGTTGTTTTGCATTTTACCTTTGTTCCGCAAATTCTATCTTTTATGCGTGGAAAAAAGTTTTTTAACGAGATCATCAAGGATGCCGGCTTATCCGTGACAAGGGGCAAAGGCAGAAATAATTCACTTGTGAGCAAGCGGAACGAATGCCTGGCAGCCCGTTATTTTTATTACGGCAGTATTAAAAACAAATACTATGAAGAAATTCTGCGCCTGCTGGTATGCGAATTTTTCCTGTCGCCCAATACAATTTCTTTTCTTATCCAGAACCTTACGGATCAATTACAATCCTTAAAACAGAAGGATCCTCCGCTGTATTACTTCCAGAACAGATGGCCGCACATGAAGTGGGTGTAAACCCCTAAAACCCCTGACCCCTGAAGGG
>CAISOH010000397.1 GCA_903887005.1 uncultured Bacteroidota bacterium
CAATAACCGCCAGTCAATAAAGAGGAAAACACCAATAATGACAATACCAATAATAGTTCCAGAAATGCTTTGCCAGGATAAAAGCCCGCTAGCCATATCAATGGCATTTCTTGCCACATAATCACCTGAAATTACCATTGCCATGTCACTGGTAAATTTTCCGATAAAAAATGCAGGCAGAATATGCATTGGCCTGATTCTTGCCATTCCTGCGGCGGTAAATAACGGGGTAGAAGGTAAAGGCATTAATGTATATAATAAAACAAATAGCTGGATTCCCCAGCCATCCCCGGCCAGTTTTTGCCCAATGAATTGAATATCTTCATTTTTCTGAACTTTAATGAATTTTGCAGATAATATTGGGATATACCTGCTTAGTATATATCTCCCTATAGTAGAGCCAATCACTCCTGAAATTAATACCATCCAGATATCAAGGTCATACCGCACCTGATAGAATACCATAACGGTCCAGGCAGGTGGACCAAAAAACGGTACAATATCAACGATTAATGCCGCAATAAAAACTAAAACATAGTACAACATTTGCTTGCAAGGTATTTAAAAATCATGGTCAGTCAGCGTTAATATGACCCCAAAGCTACCTTATCTATTATTGAATATACATGACTGTTATCAATAGCCTCAATGACCTTTCTCATTTTAATGCCTTTATCTTTGAAGTAGTGATTTATTTATTTTGTTCATATAATCAATGTAAATTATACTATTTTATTATAAATAATTCAGTAAGAGCATATCGTCTTTATGAAAATAAATAATTAATGATAAATCTTAATAATTGGCATGGTATTTGCGCATTTTTTTGTTGTTGGATAGTCAAATTCAACCTTCGTTCATGAAATCTATATATAATATAAAATATTTGCTGATAATAGTAGCATCCCTATTTTGCTTTGCCATAATAAGTTGCAAAAAAGCAGCTAAAACAACAACAGCAACAATTATTGATTTTACTTATTCAGGAATTCCCATAGCTGGTTCAAGGCTTCATTTTCACAGTAATGCGCCAAAGGGTAGTAAGTTTAATGGAAATATAGTGATGGAGGTACATCACTGGATTCAGAAAGCAGCCATATTTATTTAGTTAGCGACTCTTTTTTAGTGACTTTGTATTTAAACGACACTATTGCGGTTAGGAAAATGATTTTCGTTGGCCCATACATTGATTTTACATGTCAAAGGGCCGAAATTGTTGGAGATACTATCAGTTTTAAAACAAACTTTTCTTTACCTGTTGGCACCACTTATACATGGGCCTTGCCGGAACACCTTGTATAGTATCTCCGGTTTATTTTCATAGTACAGCGCCTTTGGGTAGTAACTTTTTATGGACATTTGGTGATGGAGGAACTTCAACAGATTCTGTACCAGACCATATTTATTTGGTTAGCGACTCGTTTTTGGTTACATTAATAATAAACAGTTCGCAGACTATAAAGAAAAAAATCTTTATTGCTTCAGGTTTGGATTTTACATACTCAGGATATCCACTCGTTGGGGATACGATTAGTTTTACACCAAACCTTTCCTTGTCGACTGGCTGTAAGTATTTATGGGATTTCGGAGATGGGATTTCTTCCCGTAATCGTGTATGGCAGGCGCAGATGATAATTGTTTTTTGTTATGTGCTTTTATTTGCTTTGTGTTACTCTTTCGGGCGGGTTTTACAAGCCGGGGCTATCAAAATGCCTATTGTGTTGGGTTATGTTTGTCTTACGGTTGCTGCGGTAGTTTATGCCCTCTATGAACTGGTCCACAGGCATATGTTCATCGGATACAGGTTTGTTTTCCTCAAGCTTTCTTGCATGGTAATCCTTTCTTTTTCATTTTTTGGCTTATTGGTAGTATTCACCCAGCCGGCAGAAACAGTCCCGTTACATCAAGTCAAATCGTATGCCGCATTTCCTGTCCAAAAAAATCCTGTAAGGCAGATGCGTTGGATGTGGTTAGTCATGAAGCGAAACAATCAAACCCGCCGTCAGTGGGGGGACAGATTGCGCTAGTTGCATTAGTGGTTATTTTATCTTTCTTTTTGGAGATGGTGGTTGCAGTGTTATCTTGCGCGATAGCCTGTTCTGGTAATGGTATTTTAGCCTTAATAGTTTTAGTGTTGGGCACTTCAGGTTTGGCTGTTCTTGCTGTATTTCTTATACGAAAATTTTTGGGCAGGTCAAAACACCGCCCCAGATGGCAAAACTAGCGTACCAATTGCTATTGCAAATTATAATCTGTACTTGATGTTTACTATCTTTTTAACCCAGATTTTGCAATAGATAACTTTTTTTAAGTTTGCGTCAGCTGAAACCATTTCCAGTATTGACTTTTGCTATTCAAAATCCAACTGCTATGCAGTTGGAAATGGTGGAATCGGGACATTCTGAAAATCCTTTTATCTGGTCATATTTCTAAGCTACACGTTTGATTTGACTGCAAAATCCGGGTTTAAAGGTAGCATTGTGCTTCTGCCAACTTCTAAAAATGCTGTCTCTGCCCTCCTTTGTTATTGTAAGCTATTCGCCGAAGGGTAGGAGCGTTGCCTGGGGGGCCAAGTCGCGCAGGACAGATTATATGGACTAAGCAGTTTACCAACAGCCATCAACCATACAAAAAATCTTTAATTTAAAAATTTTCAACCCGAAAAACACTCCATTTTAGGACTTGGACTCTTACAAGATTTTTATAAGCGGAGAGATCGGGTTTCAACTATTCCTGCAGCCTCGTAAATTTCACTTTCTGCTAATCACCACCATCTGATTAATATTTATATCAGCACCCTTTAGCTGTATCAAATATATACCATCATTAAGAGCGACTGTTTGTGCTTTGCAGATATCAATATTGTTAAGCCCCTGGCCATACTGTTTTGTGGTTGCAGGGAGCACTTCCTTTCCGGTCATGTCGGTTAGTGAAAAGCGCAGTGTTCCAGGTTCGGGGAGTGTAAAGGAAATATTGAATGGACCAGCGGAGGGGTTTGGAGTTATAGTAAGGCGGGTGTTGTTTTGCATAGGTGTGTTTGAGACTGTCAGCGGCAAACCGCTGCTATTGCAAAGGCAGCCGGTACGGAACGCATCGTGGCGGAACATAGTCCAATCGGGGCCTTTACCTGAACCCCAGGAGAGGCAGAAAGCATAGCCATAATCGGTAGGGGAAGTAGTGTCGCTCCGACCCTTGCCGCCAATGATAAACAGGTCGAGGACGCCATCTCCATCGAAGTCCGCTATTATGGGGGCATTGTCCACTTCAAAAATACTGCTGGTATCTCCGAGCACGGTCACCGCATAATTATGAAGATCGAATGTGCGTATTGCCGCTCCTGTTGCTCCATCGAGCGAGATTACTTTTCCGTAATTGGTGCAAAAGGTCACATCTTTAATGTAATCGTTATTTACATCGGCAACTACTGCTCCCCTGAAATTGGTGTAGTCGGAGGGAGGGGAATAGGTCCATAGGGTAGAATCATTACGGTCAACAGCGCGCACCATGCTGCCATCCATGTATATGATATCCAGATAGCCGTCGTTATTCAGGTCGGCAAGCGTAACCGGCGCTCCGATGTATCCACCCGCTACTTTTGAGACGGAATCTTTCCAGATAAGAAAACCATCGCTTGACCGGATACAATATAAATAGCCATCATAATCACCAATCACGACTTCTTTTTGCCCGTTCCTGAAAAGGTCGCCGGTGGCGGGGCCATGATACAGGAGGTTATGAACATAGTGTTTCCATTTCAGGCTATGGTCGCTGGCTTTATAGCAGGCTATCCGGTCGCTGTCGTGGTTGAAATCCCAGGTTGCAACTGCAAAATCAAGTTCTGTGGCGTTTTTAATAAGCGTAGGTTCACTTTCAATAGCCGAATTGGAATCCACATTTAAAGACCATTTTATGGCGCCGGTCTGTCCGTTAAGGCATTTCACAAAACCGAAGAATGTGCCGTGCAGCACCTCGGGAAAACCATCTCCGTCTATATCCGCAGAGCTTGGCGGGGAGTCGCCGCCGCCGGTAATAGTTTTCCATTGTACATAGCCTGAATCGGCGTCCACACAAAACGTGGTATCCATGCAGGAACCGGGAATGACTACTTTATAATTGCCGTTTCTGAAAGGATCGAATATCAGCGGGCCGGCATCATTGCAGCCTCCGCCGGGGCCAGGTTGCGGATGTTTCCATTTTAGCGTGCCATTTTCGGCATTGAGACAATATACATTACTATCGTTCCAGTAAGTGCTGAAAATGAGCTCCAGCTTACCATCGCCATCCACATCCATGGCGGAGGTTTGCCCGAAAGAAACATCCTTTAGGTTGTAATGCCATTTCATGGTTTGAGCATGTATTGTGATGCTCCATAATGAAAGAAGGAAAAGGGATGTTGCTTTCATAAAGCTATTTCTTCAGCATTCCCAAATAATTTTTATCCACGGGATAACCTAAAGCTACCGCTTTTTCGGCATCCTGTAATGCCTGTGTTTTATTACCCTTCTGGTAATAGCATACCGACCGGAAATAATAAGGTTCTCCGTTGTCCGTCTGGATCGTCATTGCTTTATTATAGTCGGTTATCGCATCGTCAAATCGTTTGAGCCGGACTAAGATCTTAGCTCTGTTCATGTAAGGAATATATACATCCGGGTTTTGAGCTATTGAAACGGCATATTCCATTAAAGCGGAATCAGTCTTGCCGATAATATCGAAGAAGTTAGCGTAATTACTATGCCCTTCCGGAAAGTAGGGTTTGATTTTTATGCCTTTGGAAAAGCAATATGCCGCTGAATCAAATTGCTTTTTCATAGCGAATACAATACCCAAACCGAGGTAAACGCTTTCGTTTTTATCGCTGATTTTTAATGCTTGGTAATAGGTGTTTTTTGCTGCGTCAATCTGGCCGAAAGTGCGTTGCATCTCCCCGATACAAATAATAGGGTTTATATAATCCGGTTTTCTTTCTACTGACTTATTGAAATACATTAAAGCGGTATCGGCCTTGTTTTTTTTGTCAGCAGGGGTTGTTGCCGCCTCGCACCTCCCAAAATATTCCTGCCCGAGGTAAAAATAGGCTATCGGCGATTCGGGATGTTTGTCTGAATCATCCCGCCATAAACTTTCCGAATCATACCAATCCTGGCACCTTTGATAACTGAAATAACCAAGTACCAATGAGTAAACAATGGTTACGGCAAGAACAATATTAGCGGTTTGTTTCTTTTCCTTAACATCAAAATACCCGGATACAAACCATCCGGCAATAACGAATAAACCAAGATAAGGAATATACCCATACCGGTCTGACATGATAGCCCCGCCTACGGGCATAAACTGCAGCAGCAGTACAATATTGATAAGAAAGAATAACGAACCAAAAACAACGATCTTATTGTTGCGGGCGAATTTCCATATCACGAAAATGAGGGCGATTATTATCAGCACATAAGTATAATAAGAGTAGGGTAGCGCACCATTTTCTTTCATGGGGTAAGGATAGAAATTACTGAGCCCGGCAGGAACTATGGCTTTCCATAAATACGTGCCTAAAGCATAGCAACCAAGCGCCATCCTTTCCAATGGATTAAAATGAACATCGAGTGTGCCGAGCGCTCCTATCTTCTTCTGGGCGTCAATCGAGAGAATACCAAAAAGCAGTGAAAGACCGAAATGGGGTATCTTTTCAAGCAGTAAATTGAAATGTAACTTCCTGTTTTCGTAATAATCAAACAGGAAGAGTGTGACAGGTAATGTAACAGCAACTGATTTCGCTAATAACGAAAGGGCAAATAATACAAGCCCCAACAGGTACCATGCGGTTTTTTTAGTACCGGATGTTCTGATATAATATAGATAGCTGGTACAAGACAAGACATAAAACAATCCGTAAATCAGGTCTTTACGCCCGGCTATCCACGCGATGGATTCTACGTGCATGGGGTGCAGCCCGAATAATAAAGAAGCGATAGCTGCGGCAATAGTTCGGCGGGTGAGCACCTTTACAAAAATATACACAGCTATAGTGACGAGTACGTGCAGTATAAGGCTGTCTAAATGATAGATAAACGGAAGCAATCCCTGGTAACGATATTCGAAGGCATAAGTAAGTATAGTCAAAGGATGGTAGTTGCCCATTACCGGGTTGCTGACACTGAAAATGTTCTTTATTCCCTCCCACGAGCTATTCTTAATTAAAGGGTTGGAAGTTACATAGCCAATATCGTCCCAATTGGTGAATTTGTTTTTTATACATACACTTAAAAACAGGAAAGTTATCAGGGCTATGCCACTGACTATAAGCGGCTGTGCATAGCGATTCCGGAAAATATCATTTTCAACTGTGGCATTCGTAACCTTGTCAGGGGTTTGCTGCTTTGGCGGATTTGACTGTGACTTAACCGGGCTACTGGTACTATTAATATTTTGCTTGATTTTTTTCTTTGCCATGCTACGTAAATATTGCTCCAATATACTACCGGAGTTTATTATTGAACAGGTGTTTTTTATTGATTTTTTAAAGTTAAATAAAAAGTTGTTGAATTTTCAAATTGGGAGCGGATTAAGCTGGAATCAATCAGATTATCATTTTTCTCCTAACCCGGAAAACAGGGTATTTATACTCAATTTAAGAAAACAGGTATTTGTACTCAACCAAATGCTTAAAAGAGTACTTACTTTTACATTGTAAAAAACAACCCTGTCAAACTACTTTAAAAACCTTATCAATATTCAATTTATAAACCCTTTACCTTAAAAAACCTTATCTGCTTTAATTAAAAACCTTATCTGTAACGGCAGATATTTTATCCGCCTTGCATTCTCTGCAGCCCCTGTCACAGGTTCTTCCTGTCAATTTTCGCAGGTAATAATTCAGGATTTATAAAACAGGGTTGGCCTTAATACCAACCCTATTTTATGTGTGTCAGGCCTGGATATAAGCTATAGGGTGAAAGTCCCGAATACGCTTTACAGTAGGGAGTATTAGCCAAGAGCAAGGGTGTCCTTCTATAGGGGGAATCTGAAAGAAGCTGGCGGCGAATGTTTGAACCGACGAACAGAAATTGTATAAAAGGCCGGGCTATATGGGTGATGATTCATAAGAAACAAAAGCCCTTTACTGTACGAAATACAGCTTTGTAGATAGAACGGTTACATGAACGGAACGCATATATCCTTACCCTGAGAGATCTTTCAGTAAAGTTGGCGGAGATACGAGCGAGTGTCAAAGCGGAAAACTGGTGGCAGAGGTAAAGATGACATTAGGTACTGGCAGAGGTCAGCCGAGGTCATAGTAAGTGGAAAACGAGCCGGAAAAGATAGTCGTAAAGAAACTCAACGAAGCTGAAGAACTGAATGGTGGAATATGACGAAGGCATTAGGCGTTTATTACAAGACATAGAAGCCTAACCTAATAAGAGAACTACTTGCCTGAGGGTAGTGGAAGCTAAGAGTAAAGGGCAAGAGAAGCAGTCCTGCGTTTTATTGCCGGATTTAATGGAACACTTAAACAAGGAACACTTACACATGAGTGGGATTGATGTCAATATTCTAAAGGTTCCATACTGGTATGGCGCATTCTTAAAATGGTAATTTCCGATTCTGCTATCTTATAGAGGAAATCCTGTAGCGATACACAACAAAAACTCTGTAACTACCATCGTTGTTAATTTTATATTTGTCTGCCGGATGTTTCTTTGGTTCTGCAGACAAAGACCCGGAGGCAACAAGGATTTTCTTTCTTACCTTTTCTCAGTTAGCTAATGAATCCTTTTTTATATAGTTACAGGCATCTTTAAGCAGTCTCCGTGGAAGAGTATCCTACTTTATCCTCAGTGCCATTTTCTACCAGGTTTCTGATTCTTTTTCAAGATATTCCTGTGAAATAAACAAACCATCCGCAATGCGCTTCTCGGCCTCATCCAGCTCTTTATTATATTAAATGATAAATTCTTCCTTTGTCATTCGTTTTGGCGTTTCTTTCGCAGTTAAAAATGATTTAATTTGGGAAAGAAGTGATTTTTTTTCTTCATTGTCCAATAAGGGTAAGTATTTTTTTATCTGGTTATCCAATGACATTGTTGCCAAAGTATCAAGTTTTGTATTGCAAAGTTAAGTAAAGATGACAAAATAAATCCTTCCATCTGGCTTGTTCTTTTTCATTTTTCCGGTGTTCCCAGCCTATAGCTATCAGGATTAAACAGGCGATATTTACGAGTAATATGACAACATGTTGTCACTTTCGTCGGTGCAGATTTGGCAATTGATAAAAAGTTGTCAAATATAGTCCAGCCTGCATTGCAGCTTATTTTCGCATTTGGGTAAAATCCGCAGGCTTATTATTCGCAGTCTTGGAATGATTTATAGATCTACCTCTATTTCATGCAGGAATTGAATAAAAAGAAGTTGTTTGACTTTTTGAAGAAATATCGTGGTTCATTTACCGCAAATCCACCACTTCTATCCCTGGGTGCTCTTTGGGATCCCACGCAAAGAATGTGTCCGGAACATTGGGGTTTGTTGTTACATTGCTTACGGTATATACGACTTTGTTGCCGTTCTTTTCAAGGATATTTCCGCCCGCTATCATGGAGGTGGATTTGTCAATCATCAGTTCTATTCTGGTGTACTTCTTACTTTTGTCAACAGGAAGCAGTTCTATAAGGTCGTAGGTTTTTCCTTTTTCCTTTTTTTCGCCTTTGTAGCTGTATTTGTATTCTTTGTCGTAAAAGTTGGTCAGCAGTTTTGCCGGAGACATTGTTTGTTCTTCGGGGTTATAGTTGCTTATCTGTACTTCTTTGGCGTCTTTGGTATAAGTCCAGATGGTTTTAGTGTCGCAGATTATTTCCTGTCCGGTTAATGTCACATGATATTTTTGCCCTTTGAGGGTAATGGTACCTTTTTTTGTATCATTCACATTGCCGCCCTTGCCGCCGGTAAGGTTTATGGAGAAACTGGCTTTTAATGATTTAAGGCTGTTTACTTTTTTGGTTACAGATTCAAGTACGGTTTTAGCTTTAGGGTCGTTCTGGGCAATTGCAGGTTTAGCCGTAATGCAAAAAGCTAAAATGCATATTGATAATATTTTCCTCATATTTGGCAACTTAACTGAGATTAATTTTAGATGTATTTTTTTTTGAAGTGCAAAGTTAACTTAAAGACTCGAAAAATTGCTCCAATTCGCTATCGCTTTTAAAATAAACCTCGCGCGGCTTGCTTCCAACCGCGGGGCCTACGATACTTGCTGCTTCTAATTGATCCATTATTCTGCCCGCGCGGTTATACCCTAAATTGAAACGCCTTTGCAGGTTGGATGTAGATCCGGATTGCATTTGCACAACCACCCGCGCGCAATCTTCAAATAATTTATCGCGGTTTTTGGGGTCAAAACTTTTATTGCCGCTGTCGTCATCATCCATCTCTGGTTCCGGCAACAGGTGAGCGGTCGGGTATCCCTGCTGTTCACCGATAAATTCAACAACACTTTCTACTTCAGGCGTGTCAACGAATGCGCACTGTAAACGGAGTAATTCGCTGCCATGGGATATCAGCATGTCGCCCCGGCCAACCAATTGCTCTGCTCCTCCGGTATCTAAAATTGTCCTTGAATCCACTTTAGCAGATACTTTAAATGCTATACGCGCCGGGAAGTTGGCCTTGATGGTACCGGTTATTACATTTACTGAAGGCCGTTGTGTGGCTATTATCAGGTGAATGCCCACGGCACGCGCCAGTTGTGCCAACCGTGCTATCGGCATTTCCACTTCCTTACCCGCTGTCATTATCAGGTCTGCAAATTCATCAATTACCAATACTATAAAAGGAAGGTACTTATGATGTTCAGGGTTAAGGCGTCGGGCAATGAACTTCTCATTGTATTCCTTTATATTTCTGGCCCCGGCGTCTTTTAATAATCCATACCGGTCATCCATTTCATCGCAGAGGGCTTTGAGGGTATAAATTACCTTTTTAATATCGGTAATAATAGACTCCTGTTCATTAGGCAGTTTCGCAAGAAAATGTTTTTCAATAGTGCGGTAAATAGATAATTCTACCTTTTTAGGGTCCACCATCACAAATTTCAACTGAGACGGGTGTTTTTTATATAGCAGGGATACCAAAATAGCGTTTATACCTACCGATTTCCCCTGTCCTGTAGCGCCGGCCATGAGCAAGTGGGGCATAGTTGCAAGGTCAACGATATAATTTTCATTATCTATTTTTTTTCCAAGAGCAATAGGCAGACTCATTTTATTATTGACAAATTTTTCGCTGGAAAGCAGCGCCCTCATCGAAACTATTTGTTTATTAGCATTTGGTACTTCTATTCCTATAGTACCCTTGCCGGGTATGGGTGCTATAATACGTATGCCAAGCGCGGCGAGATTTAAGGCTATATCATCTTCCAGGTTCCTGATCTTGGAAATGCGTACACCTTCCGCGGGAACTACCTCATATAAAGTAACAGTAGGGCCAACAGTAGCAGTAATCGTTTTAATTTCTATCCCAAAGCTCCGCAATGTCTGGAGGATCTGGTCTTTATTTCTTTCAAGCTCTTCCTTATTGAGGGCTATAGCTTCCTGTACCCGGTCTTCTAGTAAGTCGAGGGTTGGGAATTTATAATTTCTGAGTGTTTCTTCCGGGGCGAAAGGTTCATTATCTGCAATGGAGATATGCGCGCCGTGTTTTATAACAGGTTCTTCAACGCGTTTCACTACATATGATAATTCCAGTTCACCAGGCTCATTATTTATATTAGTATCGTTAAGCAAAGCTGCATCCCGCTCTTCTATATATTTTTTGTATTCGGCCTGTTCCTCATTTTCAGGTTCTTCCTCTTCATCATCTGTATTGTCTTCTATATTAATTGCGTCTTCTTCAGGAATAGCATGTTCTGATACAGCCATATCCCATTCCTTACTATTCCTTTTATCGTTTATTATTAATGGAGTGTTTTCATTGTCTTTTACCAGGTGGTTGGTTGCATATTCTGCAGGGAGCGGCGTAATCCCAATATTTTCATTATCGTCCGGAGTGTTAAATACAGGTTCCGGATTCAGTGATGCTGCCATTTTTTGAGCATGCTTCCTCATCCTGTTTACTATCGGGCTGATATCTAATGCAAATATTACAAAAACAAAAAATAAGATTGTTGATAACAGCGCCATGCCTGTTCCAAGGCTACCTAAAAGACCGTTAAGATATTGGATAGCCGTATTCCCGAGCGCTCCGCCTATTGGAAAGGAGCTGTTGTGTGGAAGATAAGTCAATACAGGAGCTAATAATAAAAGGACAGTGGAAACCCATCTCATGTATCGCAGCAAGGGCAATGCCTTCTTTCCATATATCATGTTGATCCCGAGGCCTGCAATACCTATTCCGATTGCAAGTGATGCAATGCCGGCGCCTTTGTAAACAAGTATGTGGGAAATAGCTGCACCTAACCGCCCGCAAACGTTGGCTACCGGCTTCTCGCCATGAAACAGAAAATAAAATATGCCAGGTTTGCTTATTAGTTCATCCTGGTCAATGTTCCATGTAAAACAGTAGCTGATAATAGCCATACAGGTAAAAACCCCTGTTAACAGAAAAAAAATACCAAATCCTAATCTTGTCTGGCGTTTTCTATCTATAATTACAGGGCCAAGATCACTTACCTGCGGCGGTACTATTTCCTTTGGGGGTATTATTTCCTTCGGAGGAATTATTTTTTTATTTTTAAGCGAATTGGCCATTGAGTAGTAAAGAGTGTAAAAATACGATATTATTAAAGCAAAAAAAGTTATTCAGTATTTGCGGTAAATTTATTTTTCGTATTATTGTGAGATATTTTATAAAATTCATATTTTTGTTTTGATAAATTTTGATGCAAAGCAAACGTTTTCAAATTTTTAACTGTCTATATAGTTTGAGTGATAAAATCATTGGCAATTTAGCGCTTAGCGCTTATTTAAATACATTTTTCTGTTGGTACAGAACCAATAGTGAATTTAAAATTATTAAGAAAATCATTGCTGGTTTCGAATATTTCCGTATTTTCAACCGTTGGGGGAACATAGTATTTGAAACTAACGATACTGAGCAAGGCTGGAAAAGTGCAGTAAATGGCGTTTTTCAACCATTTCAGGTTTGTATTTTATGTGCTAAAGAGAAGTAAAACAGGAAAAATATTCAGGAAGCATGGAAACACAACATTATTAGGTTAATTTTACAACGATAATTTACAACGATAATTATTATACAATGATCAGGAGAAATATTATTAGTCGTTTAGGACTTGCCGCTGCAATCGCACTTACAGCGCCTGCAGCGTTTGCTCAGGATATTCATTTTACCCAATTCGACATGACCCCGTTGGTTATTAATCCGGCCTTTACGGGTATGTTTGACGGGCAGGTACGGGCAGGCGCCATCTACAGAAATCAATGGGCCAGTGTTACTGTTCCCTATGTGACTTATGGCGCTTCTGTTGATCTGCCTCTGTTTATTGAGCGTAATGGAGATTATCTGGCAACCGGCCTTCAATTATATAAAGACCAGGCAGGAGATGCCAACCTTTCTAATTTTACCGGTATGCTATCGGTTGCTTACCATAAATTTTTCGGACAAACAGAACACAGCGGGGCTGACCTCGCAGTGGGTATGCAGGCCGGATATGCACAGAAAAGCATAGACCTTTCCAAATTATATTTCGGAGACGAGTATCTTAACGGCACATTTGTTCCTGCAACATCCCAGGAATATCATCTTGGATTGGGTAATTCAGTAAATTATTACCTGGTAAATGCAGGTATTTCTTTTTCACAGTCAACCAGCGACAAGTTTGGTTATGTAATAGGTGTCGGTGCAAATAATCTTAACCAGCCAAATGACGCTATTGAGAAAAAACAAAATAGTCAAACCGGCCTTGATATGCGTTATACCGGTGAGATTGGAGCCAACTGGATAGCTGGAGAAAGATTAACATTGCGCCCGGCTGTATTGTATCAGAGCCAGGCAACGGCATCTGAAATTATTGCCGGTAACGAATTTCGTTATGAGGTGAGTAATAATCCCGGTTTCCAGAATTTCTCCACTGCTGTTTTCCTTGGCGGATGGTATCGTACCGGTGATGCAGTTATGATAACCGGCGGCGTTGAATTTAAAGGGTTCCGCATAGGGGTAGGGTATGATTACAATGTTTCAGATTTGAATACCTCCAGCAACGGACAAGGTGGCTTTGAAATCGCAGTAAGATATATTGCTCCGAACCCGCTGAAATTCGCTAATAAAAGAACAATTCCCTGCTCACGATTCTAAGAAAATAATAAATATATAGGTGAAGGGCTAAAGTTTTTTTAAAAGCCCTTCTTTTTTTTAAAACCAATTTATACTTTTATATCCATTAACAACGCTCACGCACATGAGAAAAAATTGGCTGATCCTTATTTTAGCAACGATAATCGTTACTATTCAATATGATGCAAATGCCCAAACAAATAATAAACGGAAATACAGGAACAAGGCGAATGACCCTGTAGGCAAGCTTACCAGTGATAGAAAACTGCGTTGGGCAGATGACTTATACAGAACAGGTAGCTACTTTAATGCGGTAGATTATTACCAACAGTTAAAGTCAGATGATGAGCGTAATCCGTTTTATACATACCGTTTAGCGGAATGTTACAGGTTTACCCGTGATTATGTGCCTGCAGCACATTATTATCTGGAAGCATATGCACTTGATAAAAAAGATTATCCGTTATCAAATTATTATGCAGGACTTATGTTAAAGCAGCAAGGCGAATATACAGCCGCTATGGTGTGCTTTAATAAATTCCTTGCAGAAAACAAGAAAACGGCTTCCGGTACTAACCAGGGTGCAGTTAGCACGACTGTTGCAAACGATCCTGACAGGAGTCCTTCACCAAAAACCATCAAGATAATTAAAAAGAAGGTTTTGGTTGAAATTAAGGGTTGCGAAATGGCTATCAAGTCAATAAAAGAGCCTGAACCATTTACTGTTATTAATGCAGGACCCAATGTCAATACTTCTTATACCGAACTATCTCCATATCCATTGGGTGATACAGCTTTGCTGTTCTCTACCATGGGACGTAATGCCGTTATAGAAGCGAATGGTTATGACAAATTGCAGTATAAAGAGCATTTTTTGATTACCCAGAAACAAAAAGGCCCTGTAGTTGACTCTTTTCAATGGCCTTTACCATTTTATGATGGTGGTTTCAATGATGCTGCTTTTCATACCGGTAATGGTTGTTTTAGCCCGGGTGGAGACAGATTTTTCTTTACAAAATGCGCAGAGGCCGATTCTATGATAATTACCTGTAGTATTTATTATTCAAGATTTGACGCTCAGCATTGGACAGTTCCTATCCTGGTACCAGGTAATGTGAATGAACCCGGCTCTTCCAATACCATGCCTTTCATAGCAAAAGTTGGTAAAAAAGAAATACTTTTCTTTTCATCAAACAGGGTACTGCAAAGCAGGGGTGGATATGATTTATGGTATTCTGTAATTGACCCCCGGAATAACTCATTCCGCCGTCCGCAAAATTGCGGTAAGCAGGTCAATACTACTTCTGATGAAATCACTCCTTATTATGATTCCCGCGAAAATAAATTATACTTTGCTACCAACGGATTACAGTCAATGGGCGGCTTTGATATTTATTCCGCCAGCGGCGGGCCTTCACGTTATACCAATCTGAAAAATCTTGGTTATCCTATTAATACATCAGCGGATGAATTGTATTATATTAAAGATCCATTGGGCAAACCGGATGCTTACGTAGTTTCAAACCGTATTGGTTCTTATGCGCTGAAAAATCCTACCTGCTGTAATGATATATGGCGTATCCAGGGTGAACCTAAACTGGCAGTTATTGGTAAGGTTGTCAGCAAGAGAACCCAGGAACTGATGCCTCAGACTGTAGTGAAAATGGTGGATCAGAAAGGAGAGTTAAATACGTATAATTCTGAAGATGGAAATTTCATATTCAATATGTCCCGTGGTCACTCCTATATTATAACAGGTGATAAACAGGGATATACATCTACCCGCGCTTCTATCAGTACTATGGAAATTAAACGTTCAGATCCTAATGATACAGTTTATGTAACCATATACCTTGATAGTATCAGAAACAGTTTCAGTGTGAGCAATATTTATTATGATTATGACAAAGCTACCCTTCGCGCCGAATCAGTTGCTTCACTTGATTCCGTTATTCACTTCCTTACAGATAACCCTTCAATAACTGTTGAAATATACTCTTATACGGATGCTAAAGGAAAGCCCGAATATAACCTTGCTTTATCTCAGCGCCGTGCGCAGTCTGTACTTGATTATCTTGAAAAAGGCGGAATTGACAGAAACCGTTTAACAGCTAAAGGTTTCGGATCTAAAAACGCAGCCGCTCCAAATGATAATAATGGTAAGGATAACCCGGAAGGCCGCCAGCTCAACCGTCGTACTGAATTCCGCATCATAACTGATGTTCCGACACGCAGGGTTCTCTATAACAGCGCTATGCCGGGTACAATGGACCAGCAGGAAAAGAATCTCCGTGTGGAATCTGAAACCACTGATGATGAACCGGCAAACAATAAGAAGGCTGGCAAAGATGATGCTGAATAATTAATGAAAATGGCATGATATTTATATAACAATAAAAGGTTGCACTAAAGTGCAACCTTTTATCAATTTAATAAAAACAACTGTATGCAGGAAATACTAATTATCTGTTTAATAGGCGCAATAGCCGGATGGATCGCAGGCGCCCTGGTTGGTTCAGAGAGTAATAGCTTTCTCCTTGATATACTTATTGGTATTGTGGGAGGATATATTGGCTATAAATTATTCGGGAATAAACTGAGTATTACGGATAATATATGGATCAATAAAATTATTACAGCTACTGCTGGTGCAGCAATTCTTGCATTAGTAATAAAGCTGGTCAGAAGGCCTCGCCGATATTAGAAATACAACCGTTCGGGTTAACTATGCAGCATGTAAAAATATCTTTTGCCACTCCCCCTGAGATGGATACCGATATTCTTATGGCCATGCTTATGGGGGCAGGCTATGACGGCTTTGAAGAAACCGGGGACGAGCTGTTCGCTTATATAGATGATTTCAGTTTTGATGAGGTTCACTTAAATTCCATTGCTGATGAATTAGGCAGAAGTTATACTAAGGAAATTATTCCTTTACAAAACTGGAATGCATTATGGGAGTCTAATTTCCAGCCGGTAATAATAGATAATTTCTGTACTATCCGCGCTCATTTCCATGAAATGACCGAGACTACGCCTTATGACATCATCATCACGCCAAAGATGTCTTTTGGAACCGGCCACCACGCTACTACCCAACTCATGATAACAATGATGAAAGACCTCTCCCTCACAGGTAAATCGGTATTGGATTTTGGGACCGGAACGGGAGTATTGGCTATCATGGCCGAAATGCTTGGAGCAGCAAATATTCTTGCAATTGATAATGATCAATGGTGTGTAGATAATTCGATGGAAAATATTGAACGAAATCATTGTAAAAATATTACCGTACACATAGGCTCTCTGGAAGATATTGCTATTGATAAAGCAGATGTTATCCTTGCGAATATCAACCGGCATATTTTGCTGAATTACATGCCGGCTTTATATAAAATTTTAAATAAAGGTGGTAGCCTGTTAATGAGTGGTTTACTTGTTGAGGATAAGGAAATCATATTGGAAGAGGCTAATGATAAGGGTTTTCATTTTACCAGGATGTGTGAGCAAAATGGATGGATAGCGTTGCTTTTTGAAAAAGAATTAACGGTATGATATTAAGTGCTTATTTTCTTATTATAATTAGTGGGTATTAATCAAACACTTAGCATACAATATTAACGTTTTGTTTACTTATTATAATCAGTAGTACCCCTATTAGGATTTGTGACAAAGAACGTTTAAATTTGTTTTCCTCATTAATATTAAACGGTAATGACAATAGCACTTCTTCTCATTTTCGCCTACTTAATCGGCTCAATTCCTACTGCTGTTTGGGTAAGTAAATGGATATACGGTATAGATATTCGCGAACACGGCAGCGGTAATGCCGGCGCCACAAATGCGTTCAGGATATTGGGTTCCAAAGCAGGTTCCGGAGTAATGATAGGGGATATGTTTAAAGGGTTTCTTGCTGTAAAATTATCCATGTTGTCTTCTTTTACAATTGGCAGCGAGCCATTTGTCAACCTCCAGATTTTCTTGGGGCTTTCGGCTGTAGTAGGCCATATCTTTCCTATTTGGGCCGATTTTCGTGGCGGTAAGGGTATCGCTACTTTATTCGGAATGATATTATCTATTCAGCCTATAGTCGCGTTTAGTCTTGTTGTGGTTTTTATGCTTATGCTGCTGCTTACACGTTATGTTTCTCTTAGCTCCATTACTGCAAGTATTGCATTTCCGTTATTGATTTTATTTATTTTCAATGCCCATGCGCAGGAGCTTAGTTATCGCCTGTTTGCAATTTCCACCGCATTCCTGGTAGTGCTTACACACCATAAAAATATCAGCAGATTGCTAAACGGTAATGAAAATAAAGTGCCGTTTTTCCGCAAGCGCAGAATGCGTGGCGACAGGGAGTAATGATAAGTCAAAAGTAAGAACCAAAAAGTGCAAAATGTTATTTGCATCTGAGGTTAGGCCTGGTAAGATCACCGTAAAACTATTATCATATCCACATACCTCTTTACAAAAAGCTGCTTAGCTATTTTTCCCCTGTAACGCTCAGGCATTTGGCAGGGACAAGTGATGTTAAGCTTGAAATTTTCCTGTATTGTAACCGGTTACAATTGGGAAATGACGACATCCTCTATTCTGATGGCGACCGTTACCGGCCGGCATTGATTGCAATAGATTATTTAAAGACTTTTTTGCCATCAACGAAGCGTGTTTTGGTGCTTGGTACCGGGCTTGGCAGTATAGTACGCATTATCCGGGGAAAAGGCTTTGACCCACACTTCACACTTATTGAAAATGATAAGGAAATACTTAAATGTGCCGTAGAATTTTTAGAAGAGGATTGCCCTTCTAACATTGATCCGGTATGCGGCGATGCAATGGTTTTTATGCAAAAGAATACCGCTAATTACGACCTTATATTTATTGATATTTTTAAAGGAAGGATAGTACCGGATTTTGTTACCACTCCGGCATTTTTAAAGAATTGTTTCGACAGCCTTGCACCAGGGGGCCATCTTGCATTCAATTATATCATAAATGACAGGCATAAATGGGATAGTACCCTGGAAACTTTCTCTGAAATTTTCCCGCATCATAAGGTTATTAATAATGGGATCAACCGTATTTTTATTACCTGATGAATGGTCTTGGATGTACTATCTATAAATATTATTTCTCAAATCCTTTTATCACCTCATTCATCATTTTTTTTATCTCATCGTTACATAAGTTGCCAATGCTACCTTCATGAGTATGCTGTAATACACCGGAATAATTGAAAGTGCCATTTTCAACTTCATAAGCGACTTGCCGATACGCATCCCTGAAGGGTACTCCAATGTTTACGAGGGAATTCACTTTTTCAACTGTAAAAAGATATTTATACTTTTCATCATCCAATATATTGTCTTTTACGTTGATGTTACTCAACATCAGATACATAATTTGCAAACAAGCTTTCATGTCAACAATGGCTGGGAATAATATTTCCTTAGTAAGCTGCATTTCCCTGTGATAACCGGAGGGGAGATTATTGGTTAATAGTGTTAGCTCATTAGGTGTAGCCTGTATCCGGTTACATTTCCCTCTTATCAGTTCAAATACATCAGGGTTCTTTTTGTGAGGCATTATGCTACTGCCGGTAGTCAATGAATCAGGAAAACTGATGAAGCCGAAATTCTGGTTTATATAGAGGCATACGTCCATGCTCATACGGGAGAGGGTAGCAGCAATACTGCTTAATGCCATAGCTACAAAACGCTCGGTCTTCCCACGGCTCATTTGTGCATAAACACTGTTGTAATGAAGCCCGCTGAAATTCAAAAATTGTGTAGTAAATGTTCTGTCTAACGGGAAAGAAGACCCATAACCTGCGCCACTACCTAAAGGATTTTTATTGGACATTTTATATGCGGTTGCCAGAAGGCGCATATCATCCACAAGGCTTTCGGCATAAGCCCCGAACCATAATCCAAAAGAGGACGGCATAGCAAGCTGCAAATGAGTATAACCCGGCAATAACTTATCCTTGTGTTTATTACTCAACAGCAGCAATTGGTCAAACAGGTCAATAACGGCCTTTTTGATCTCCAATATTTCATTGCGTAAATAAAGTTTTATGTCAACAGCTACCTGGTCATTACGGCTTCGGCCACTATGTATCTTCTTACCTGCGTCACCAAGTCTTTCAGTAAGCATCAATTCAATTTGAGAATGAATATCTTCCACATCATCTTTCAAAGAAAACCGACCCTCTTCTATATCCATCAGAATTGCTTCCAGTTCTTTTCTGATCAGAAGATATTCATTATTTGGCAAGAGCCCTACATGCTCCAGCATGGCTGTATGCGCCAATGAACCCTGAACATCATACTTAGCCAATAGCATATCAAATTCCCTGTCACGTCCAACAGTGAATTGCTGAATAAGGTCTGATATTACGGTATTGTCTTTTTGCCAAAGTTTCATAACACTTCATTTAGTAATTTTATATAAATATCAACTCCTTGCCTGATTTCATTGAGATAGATAAACTCATCTGCTATGTGGCTCCTTGCTGAATCACCGGGACCTATTTTTAAAGCAGGGAAGGGCATCAGCGCCTTGTCTGAAAGGGTTGTTGACCCATAAAGTTTCAGGCCGAGATTTATACCAGCTTTAATTACAGGGTGTTCAACGCTTATAGAAGTAGCGCGCAGACGGGTGCTTCTTGCTTTAAATCCGCATTTCACGTGTTCCTTTATTACAGCTAATATCTCTTCATGAGTATAACAGTCATTAATTCGTATATCTACGACAAAGCTACAGGTTGCCGGGATTACATTATGCTGTGTTCCTGCGTTGATAATGGTTACATTCATTTTCACAGGCCCCAACAGTGGAGATACTTTAGGGAATATGTAATTCCGGAACCATTCAATATCTGGAATAGCCTTATAAATAGCATTCTCACCTTCTTCTCTTGCTGCATGACCTGACTTTCCCTGTACAATGCAGTCCAGCACCATCAATCCTTTTTCTGCGACAGCCATATCCAAAAGGGTTGGTTCCCCTACAATTGCGAAATCAATATTGCCCAATGTAGATAATAATGCCACTATGCCATTCACACCGGAAATCTCTTCCTCTGCACTTGCTGCCAGGAGTAAATTATATTTCATGTCTGTTCTGTCATAGAAATATAAGAATGCGGCAATAAGTGATACGAGGCAGCCACCGGCATCATTACTGCCAAGCCCATATATTTTTCCATCATCTTCTATTGCAGAAAAAGGGTCTTTTGAATAGCCTTTGTTGGGTTTTACTGTGTCGTGATGGGAATTAAGCAAAATGGTTGGCTTGATTGTGTCATAATGCTTGTTAGTTGTCCAAACATTATTATTCAGCCTTGTAGTTTTTATAACTTTAGCATTGAAAAAATCTTCAATTATAGTAGCAGTGCCATTTTCTTCTCTACTGAACGAAGGAATGGATATCAATTTTTTAAGTAAATCGATTGCATCGTCATATAGTTTTGCTGTATCCCGATTAACTATTTTATGCATGTTCCTGAGTTTCCTGAAATAAGAGCCGGCAGTTCTTCTGCATGGCCAATAATCACATTTTTCACACCTTTTTCAATTGCAGCAAAAGCATTTTCCAGCTTAGGTATCATACCACCTGAAATAATTCCTTTTTCTTTGAGTTTTATGAAATCTTTTGACGTAATGTTATTAATAATTGAAGAATCATCCGATGCATCAAGAAGCACGCCTTTCTTTTCAAAACAGTATATCAGTTCCACAGGCATATAACGAGACATTTCCTGGGCTATTTCCTGGGCAATAGTATCTGCATTGGTATTTAATAAACAGCCTTTTCTGTCGTGGGTAATTGGTGCAAAAACAGGGGTAAGTCCGGAATGGAGGAATTTAGTTATCAATTCGCCGTTGATAGTATCACTTTTTATATCGCCAACAAAACCGTAATCAATATCCTTTACAGGGCGCTTAACAGCAGGTAGTATATCACCATCTGCGCCGGTTAATCCAATAGCATTGGTGCCGTAAGACTGCAATTCAGCAACCATGTTTTTATTGATTAGGCCACCATAGACCATAGTTACCAGGTTTAATGTCTGTTCATCAGTGATACGCCTCCCATTTATGTAATTTGGTTCAATGCCTGATTTTTTGCCAATTTCTGTAGCTATTTTACCACCGCCATGTACCAATATTTTGAAGCCTTTTACAGCACTGAAATCTTTTAGAAATGAAGATAGTCTGGCTTTATCATCAATAATGTTGCCGCCAATTTTTATAACCGTAAGATTCATTCCAATTAATTTAAATTGTTTAAAATTTCTGCAAGCACTGCCTGTGCGGCCCAAACACGGTTTGTTGCCTGCAGGTTAGCAATACTATTCCCACTATCCAGTATCTCGTCGCTTAGTTCCACATTTCTTCTTACGGGCAGGCAATGCATCACTTTTGCATTATTGGTTACTGTTAAATGTTCCCGGGTCAACATCCAGTCTGAATCATTTGAAAGCACTTTCCCGTAATCTGTATAAGAGCTCCAGTTTTTGACATACACAAAGTCGGCGTTCTTTAGTGCCTTTTCCTGGTCGTATTCTATTGTAGCACCATCAGTAAACTGTGTATCCAGTTCATAATCTTCCGGGTGTGTGATAACAAAGTCCGCATTGCCCCATGCGTTTATCCATTGCGCAAATGAATTGCCTACACATTGGGGGATTGGTTTTATATGAGGCGCCCAGGTAAGTACTATTTTGGGTTTTCGCTGCTCTTCAAATAGTTCCTGTATGGTGATGATATCAGTAAAGCTCTGTAATGGATGCAGGGTAGCGCTTTCAAGACTTACTACGGGGATACCTGCGTACTTAATAAACTGATTGATGAATAACTCGCTATAATCATCCCGTTTGTTTACCAATGAAGGGAAAGTACGGATGCATAATATGTCGAAATAGGAACCCATAATCGGCGCTGCATCCTTGATATGTTCTATGGTATTTCCGCTCATGATTGCGCCTTCCTCAAATTCCAGTTTCCAGCCTTCTTTATCAATATTGAATACTATTGTATCCATGCCCAAATTACTTGCTGCAATCTGGGTACTCAGCCTTGTGCGCATACTCGGATTCAAAAATAAAAGGCCTATACGTTTGTTCCTGCCCAGCATTTTATCTTTAAACGGGTAAGCTTTATAAGCAAAGGCTTTTTGTACAAGCTTATCTATATCCGGAACATCATGTACTGAAATAAAGTTCTTCATTTTTATAATGGTATAAATGGTTCAGTTAAGTATTCCCAATTCTTCATTAATGGCCTCAATTAACCTGTCTGCTTCTTTTGTCCCGATATTTAATGCAGGTAATAATCTTATTACGTTTGGTTTTGCCTCGCCGGTAAATATCCTATGCTTCAGCAGCAGGTGCTTTTTTAGATCTTTATGCTCTTCAGGGACATCAAAACCTATCATCAGGCCGCGCCCTCTTACATTTTTCAGTTGGGTAATCTTCTTTAATTCATTGATAATATAGTTGCCCGTGCTTAAGGCGTTTTCCAGGAGCGCGTCTTTCTCTATTACTTCCAGAACGGCCAACCCTGCCGCACAGGCAAGATGATTACCTCCAAAAGTGGTGCCGAGCATAGAATGTTTCGCCTGTATATAGGGTGCAATAATGATTCCGGCTATAGGGAATCCATTGCCCATTCCTTTTGCCATAGTATATATATCAGCATTGACGCCCGAATAATCATGAGAAAAGAATTTACCTGTTCTTCCATAACCGCATTGAACACTGTCAGCTATATACAAGGCACCGTATTCATCGCACGCTTTACGAATGGTTTGCAGAAAATATTCACTGGCAACATTAATACCTCCTACACCCTGTATGCCTTCAATAATTACACCTGCAACTTTGTTGCCATGCAGTGAGAAATAATCCTGTAATGCTGCAACATCATTGAAAGGGAGAAAAACAATATTGTCAGTTTGGTTTACCGGTGCAACTATGGAAGGGTTATCGGTAGCTGCTACAGCAAGTGAAGTGCGGCCATGGAAAGACTTTGAAAAAGCGATTATTTTTTTTCTTCCGGTATGAAACGACGCCAGTTTCATGGCATTTTCATTGGCTTCCGCTCCCGAATTGCAGAGGAAAAGCTGGTAATTTTCCTTGCCTGAAATGTTTCCGAGTTTTTCTGCCAGTTCCTGCTGCAAAGGGATTTTTATTGAGTTGGAATAAAATCCTATCTTATTCAATTGCGCTGTAAGGCGAAATACATAATGAGGATGTGTATGCCCGATAGAAATGACGGCATGGCCGCCATAAAAATCCAGGTATTCATTCCCGGCATCATCCCATATATAAGAGCCATTGCCTTTTACAATAGTAATATCATTTAAAGGATAAACATCAAATAGTTGCATCGTAGTATAGTTTAAAAATAATTTGCTTTAAGCCGTAATCCTTCCGTTTCATTTAAACCAAACATCAGGTTCATATTTTGCACCGCCTGTCCTGATGCGCCTTTCACCAGGTTGTCAATTACAGAATGAATGATCAGTTTATCGTCCGTTTTTTCAAGGTGCAGCAGACATTTATTGGTATTTACCACTTGCTTCAGGTCTATCATCTCATTACTTACCTTGGTAAACGGATGCTTTGAGTAAAAGCTATCATACAAATCATAGGCGTCTTTGAGCTTCAAATCACAATGGGTATAAGAAGTTACATAAATACCGCGTGTAAAATCACCGCGCCAGGGAATAAAGTTGAGTGGTTTATGTACCGGTTGTAAGTTGCCAATTGTTTGCATTATTTCATTCAAATGCTGGTGAGTAAGTGATTTATATGCCTGAATATTGTTTGCCCGCCATGAGAAATGGGATGTGGCTTGTAACTGCTGTCCTGCACCGGTAGCGCCTGTAATACCAGAGGTATGCACTTCATTCAGAATGCCCGCCTTTGCCAGCGGCAGTATGCCAAGTTGTATTGCTGTTGCAAAACAGCCGGGGTTTGCTATATTTTTTGCCTCCAGAATTTCATCCCTGTTCAGTTCGGGCAGGCCATAAACAAATTTCCGGCCTTCTGTTTCAGCGTCTTTTGACAATCTGAAATCCTGTGAAAGATCAATGATTTTTATAGTCTTTTTTATTTTATTGCCGAGTAAAAAAGTTTTTGCTTCGTCATGTCCCACACATAAAAACAACACATCTATATTCTCATTCAATTCAGATGAAAAGCGTAAATCGGTTTCGCCAAAGAGGTCGCCATGTAGAGTGTGAATTGGTGCGCCGGCATTGCTTCTGCTGTGAACGAAAACAAGATCAACAGCAGGGTGGTTAAGTAGAATACGCAGCATTTCACCGCCTGTATATCCCGCTCCGCCAACGATTCCCACTCTAATTGCTTTGTTGCTACTCATGAGTTAATTCAATTTTATTATTGTTCACAGAATGATAAATACCGACCTGGTTACCAAAAATTTTCGCAAAACCTTTTACATCATCACCGGTCCAGCTATTGTTCATTTCTCCGTAGGAGCCAAATTTGCTGTTCATCAGGTCATGCTCACTTTCTATACCATTAATAATATACCTGTGCGGGAGCAACGTAACAAATACTTTGCCGGTAACTGTTTTTTGTGTGTCTTCCAGAAACTTCTCGATATTTCTCATAGTTGGGTCCAGCATCATGCCTTCATGCAGCCAGTTGCCATACCAGTTGCTTAACTGGTCTTTCCAATATAATTGCCACTTGGTAAGCGTATGTTTCTCCAGTAAATGATGCGCTTTAATAATGATGATCGGTGCAGCAGCTTCAAAACCCACACGCCCTTTAATGCCTATGATAGTATCACCTACATGTATCTCCCGGCCTATGCCATAAGGCTGAGCTATTGACTGAAGGTATTGAATTGCTGCGACAGGATGTGAAAATGTTTTGCCATTAACATTAATCAGTTCACCTTTTTTAAATGACAATTCTACTTGCTCTGGTTCCGTTGCTGAGATTTGTGTCGGCCATGCGCTTTCCGGTAAATAGTCTTTACTCGTCAATGTCTCTTTACCGCCAACAGAAGTACCCCACAACCCTTTATTGATGCTGTATTGTGCTTTTTCAAAATTCATTTCCACGCCATGCTCCTTCAGAAACGCGATCTCCGCTTCGCGGCTAAGGCGTAAGTCGCGAATAGGCGTTATGCATTCAATGCCTGGTATCATACTCTGGAAAACCATATCAAAACGCACCTGGTCATTGCCTGCTCCGGTACTGCCATGCGCTACATAATCAGCGTTTAGCTCCTTTGCGTATTCCGCGACTGAAATAGCCTGAACCATACGTTCTGCGCTTACGCTTAGCGGATAAACGGCATTCTTCAGCACATTACCAAATATCAGGAATTTGATACAATTACTGTAATATGCTTTTGTTACGTCTATTACCTTAAATGACTTCACACCAAGAGTATAGGCTCTTGCCTCAATATTTTTTAGCTCATCTTCACTAAAGCCTCCTGTCTGAATGGTTACCGCATGTACCGCTAAGTTTTTTATCCTGGACAGATAAATGGCGCAAAAGGTAGTATCCAATCCACCGCTATAGGCTAAAACAATTTTTTTCATTTACTGCAGTTTTTTTAAGAATTATTATTATGAAGAAACAGATTCACGAAGAAGCTATAAACCACAATTAGAAAATTATTCCTTTTTAAGTTCTTTAGATACTGTATTTGCTTGGAGCGCAGGAACCGTTCGTATATTTTCTCTTTCTTTTTAAATTCAGTAGTTGTTTCTTCGGGTGTATAATGGTCTTTAGGATCATATAACATTGCTGTACACAAACAATTTTTCCGGTCTTTACCCTTTAAAATATCATGATTTACACAACTTTTACATCCTTGCCAGAATGCCTCGTCCTGGGTAAGCTCTGAATAAGTAACCGGCTCATATCCCAATTCGCTGTTGATTTTCATAACTGCTAGCCCGGTAGTCAATCCGAATATTTTTGCATCTGGGTATTTTGTTCGGCTCAGTTCAAATATCTTCTTTTTAATCTGCCTTGCAAGCCCGCTTTTTCTAAATGCAGGCGCTACGATGAGGCCTGAGTTGGCTACATATTCGCCATGACCCCAACATTCAATATAACAAAAGCCTGCCCATGAACCATCAGGAGCAAAAGCAATAACGGCCTTGCCTTCATTCATTTTTGACTCAAGGTAATCCGGCGACCGCTTTGCAATACCCGTACCTCTGGCTTTTGCAGATTCTTCCATCTCCCTGCAAATTTGTAAGGCAAATCCAATATGAGAGCTGTTGGCTACCAGCACTTTAAACTCCTGGGTCATTATTCTTAAAGATTTTGTAATAATAATTGTGGAAAACCATGCCATAGGCGTGGAGGTAGATAGACAAATGTTTAGTATTAAGGTTTAAGCCTTAATAAAACTATAACAGTTAGAAGAACAGGTCTCAACGTCTGACCCAAAAGAAAACATGCTGGTACAAAAAAACTGCCCTTTCAGGAACAGCAAAAAAACCAAAACCGGAGTACATGAGCACATCATGAGTAGTCACCAGTGAAGTTAAAAAGGTTTTTTTCATCTCTTGATTTTGTTGAAAGATTTTTTTAGGGGTTGCAAAGAAATGATTTTTTTATGTTTTTCAACATTATTTTTAGTTAAATAAGGGGGCGTATTATTTATTCATTGATAATCAATAAATAATAAAATAACAATGCTAGTTAAGTAAGCCCGTTTACTTTTTCTTTATCACTACAACAGCCTTTTCTCCCTGTTTGTTAAAGGCAGTAATCCTATACTGTGCAGCGCCATCATAAAGGATCATTTGTGCAGTATTTGGCGGGTTTATTCCTTCATTTTCTGCTACAATGGTTATGATGTTTATTTTTTTTGTCAGCGGTAGCCGCAGTTGTTTTTTTTCTTTGGCAAGCGTGAAATTTGTAAGTGCGGCCTGGTCATTAATAAGCACCGAAACCACATCCCCGTCAATAACGCCGCCATCCCATATTTCCAATATGCAGGTATCAGTATTCCAGTCAAATTGCTTCTGTATTCCTGCTGTTATTTTATCGTCACTTACAGTTTGTTCGTTTTTTATCTCAGCAGAGGGTTCAGGCTTTAGTGTTTGCGTTTCAAACGCTGTATCCTCATCAAACAATTTACTTTCCGAAAGAGGCTGAAGGAATTCTACAGTTCCTTCGCCACAGTATTTTTTTTCGCTGTCCTGGCCTGCAAATTTGCCGGAGATGACACAGCTGTTTTTATGAAGCTTGTAGGTAAGTATTGCGTTTACAAGACAAATTGTTACATCTTTCTGAGGAGCGCTTAGCAACTTTGTTTCTGAAATAATAAGAACATGCTGCTGCTTATTAATCAGCCCTTTTATAGTTGATTTGGTTTCTGATCCATCAGGCATCTTTGTAATTGAATAACCTTTAATAACCGAATGAGAAACATCAAATACTAACTGGTAAGGGTAAGTATCTCCATCCTTTACTTTTAATTGCCCGTTTAATACATAATCTTTCTGCCTCCCTTGCATGGATAAGGGAATCAGTAAAACGAGAAAGAGGATGTAATACCTGGTAAGGTGCATTTGAGTATATTGTTAAAGCGCAACAAAGTAACGGAATATTATTTTGCCTTGATTTTTGGTAATTAAATAGTTTATTTTAATAATTATATACAATTTTTATTTTTTGTTATTGCTTGGCATTACTTTGTTCAAAAAAATAAAATTGAAAAATTGTCTGTTATATATTCTTGTTTTTTTGCATTGCCAATCATTGGAAGCCCAATCTTCTGAACAAGCGATTGATCTGTTAAGAGAAAATAAGCATACTGATGCTTTAGATATGCTAAAACAGGTACAGGCCTCGGGTAAAAATAAGGCCAAAGCATCACTGGCATTATCTGTAATAGAAGCTGACGATGAACACTACCTGAAAGCCTTTAATGATTTTCAGTTATTTTGTCAGTATTATCCCGATCCTTATCCATATTTCTATGCACTTAATAGTATCGGCGTTTTTAATAAAGGTGAATGCATAGGAAATAATGATGTCGAATTTTTTTTGAAAAAACTACTTTCAGATCCAAAAGCAAATGCAACTGTAAGATCATGTGCGATAAATATTCTCGCGGGGAATAAGGAAAGGGAAGGAGATTTTAAAGCTGCAAGGAAAATTTATGCTAATATTAGTGATATTAAAAATTGGAGTACTGTAGGTGTGTTTGAAAATGTTGCAGGAAGCGGGTTTAATAAGGATTTTGGCGTTGTCACTCACCCGGAAGCAGATTATAAGTTTACTAATAATTTAGGGGCAACTGTTCAGTGGTTCGACATACCTGAGGTAAGAAATGACAGATGGCAGGATCTTACTAATAGCCATAACATTTCAGATGCTTTAATCTATTCGCAGACATTCATTAAAAGTGATCAGGATACTAATGTTTTTTTAAAGATTGGCATTTCAGGTTCATTGAAAGTATGGCTAAATGATTATCAAATAGCTTCAGAAAATGAGGAACGAAATACAGATGCTGATGTGCTTACTTACCAGGTAAAAATTCAAAAAGGTATTAACAGATTATTGTTGCAAACGGGATCAAGTGAAATTAATAATAATAATTTTCTTGTACGTCTTACAGATCTGAACGGAAACCTCTTGACAAATATTAAAAGCGATAGCCATTTTGAGCCTTATACTAAAGCACAACCCTATGAAATTAATCAAATACCATTTTTTGCTGAAAAATATTTTGAGGATCTAGTAGCAAGATATCCGGATAATCTAATAAACCAGAGCTTGCTATTGGAAGTATATAACCATAATGAGAGAAAATATGAGGCGCTGAAGGTTTTAAAGGAGTTAAAAAAGATTGCTCCACACAGTTCTTTTGTGTCAGGAAAGGTAATTGCAACTGAAAATTTTTATGGTAATATCAATGTAGCAAAAGACGAGAAAGAGTATATCAAGACAAATGATTCAGAATGTCTCAAAAGCTTAATAATACTTTATGGAGAAGCCTTTGAAAAAGCGAATTGGAGTGAAGCATTAAGATTGCAAAATAAACGTATTGCTTTGTTTGGAGAAACCCCTTTTGTAAAATTTGAGTTTATAGGCTTAACGAAGAAAAAGAATCAAGAAAGATTGAATGCAGAAGTTGACAATGCTTATAAAAAGTATTATGACGATGAAAAAATAGTTGAAATTAAATCATTGTTTTGCACGGCAAATAAAGATACCAAAAATGCAAATGCAGTTTTAGAGGAATACTTAAAGGCCAAATATAGTGAGGATGTAATGGATATGTTAATTGAAAATGACTTAAGGGCATCTCTAAAAACTACATATTTTTCCTAAACAAATTATATGAGTGATTTTATTTTATGTTTGGGTCCTTTACATTTCTAAAATTTTCATTTCAAATTAATTTTTGTTTCAGATTTTTCATTATTTTTTCA
>CAISOH010000398.1 GCA_903887005.1 uncultured Bacteroidota bacterium
ACTTCTTGATTACAGAAGCAGAAAAATAAAAATATCTGCTATCGATGCACTGAAAATGTTGCAATTCACATATAAGGTAAATCTCAGACATAGCGAAACCAAGAAGGAATGGGAAAAACTTGTCACTATGTCCAATAAAGAAAAAGAATTATTGAAAATCCTAAATTGTAGTGTATAAAACAGGGGGTAAATTCAGGTAATTAATAGGTGAGTTGTAACTTCATTTTTATATTTTTTATGTAATTTTTGCCGACAAATCTCATTCTTTTCCAAAACACCGCATATATGAAATACATTATTCTCATAGCATCATCTTTCTTTCTCATATTGCAGGAGGCCTGCAATAACGGCGCCGCCACAGACAAATCAACTCTGAAAACCCGGAGCGCCGCCGATAAGACCGAAAGCAAAACAGAAAGGAACAAGAAAACTGTGATGGCCTGTATGGACGCCGTAAATGCCCACGATCCCGAAAAAATAATGAAAGACGAAGCGCCTAACTTTGTGGAATATGGAGATGGCACGGAGGCTAATTCAGATAAGGACAGGTTAAAGCAGGGACTTACCGGAATTTTCAATACCTACCCGGATTTCAGATTTGAAAATGCCACCTACTTTGCCGAGGGAGACGAGGTCGTGGTCATATCAGATTTCACAATGACATTTAAAAACGATATGGGCAAAACGAAAGCGACCGGCAAAACGGCAAAGTTTAAAGATGTGGATATCTTCATACTCGATGAGAACGGTAAGATCGTCTCACACCGGGACATTTATCCTGCAGACGCCATAGATGCCCAATTGGGCGTTAAATCTGAAAAAGGACAGTGCGCCGAGAAACAGTAGCGCATGGCACTGCCTTAGTGAACCTTCTGTAGAAAGGCTGAAAAAAAACGAGAAATAATTTTTCACATTTTGAGCTATACTCCTAAAAAGTGAATTGAGTCGCAATCTAATAATAAATAATTTCACGTTCCTTTATAAAATCAATTTTGCCATCTTTATAACCAATTACTTTCAACCAGTTATGATCCCTATCAAAGGCTTCATAAGTATAATGATACTTTCCAAAATTTACTCCATTATTACTATATAATGTGTCAGCTATTTCTGTTGACTGATTACCATAGTTATATACTCTTTTATTTCTTAAATAATTATTATCAAAATAAGCAGCTTCTTCAATAATATCTCCATTAGAATTATATTTTTTAAGTGTTCTTATCCAAAATGTCCCATCTTTATTGTATTCGTCCACTTCGCATTGTTTATTAATTTCGTTATACTTATACAATCTTCGAGTACTTAAATAAGAAATATCCTTACCTGTAATTATATATTCACTTATGTTGTTTTTGCTGTCATATTCCCATACTTCTTTGCTAAAAATCTTTTTATGCGGCAGGTAAATAGTTGATTTGATTTTATTATTTTGGCTATTGTAAAGAAAAATAGTTTTTTGGCTTATAGTTCCCTCATAATTATACTCATCTATTTGTATCAGATTGCCAATATTATCATACTTGTATTTGGCATTAGTTATTAAATGATCCAATCTATAGAAATTCTTGTTGGTCAACTTTCCATTATTATCATATTTAAAGAAATATTTACTTTTTAAACCAAATGTGGTGTCGGCACATTCTGTAATTTTGCCTTTTTCGTCAAAAACTCTAATCGTTTTATCATTCAATTCTTTTTCATTTGCGCCATTAAGAGAATATTGATATTCAATAATTGACTTTACCCTGCCATATAATGTATCGTCCAAATATCCTTCACCAATTAAAGTATTGTCCGAATACCCCGTTTTTATCTGGCAGTTAGCCGATAGAGTAATATTGATAAGAACAATTATTGATACAATTTTTCTCATTCAATTGAAGATTTTAAAGATAATTTAAATTTAACCCCTAAAATTCAAACCCACAGATGGTTCCAGTATGCCTTCACAATTAACATGTCAAGGTTCTCAAAGGTAAATTAAAAGAAGGATTATGAAAATTTTGTAATAATCAAAAGACTATTTTTGCCTTAAACAATTAGAAGATGCTTTTGCGAGATGCAAATTTGAATCTTGTTTATATCTTTAAACTATAGGTGACATTGGCAATGAAAAAAAACAAACCGCTTAATTTGTATCTTGCAAAATACAAACCTTAATAACTTCATTTGATGGCCAAAATCAAAAAAGCAGACCCTGAATTACAGTTATTTAAGGATGTCGCGAGGCTTATTGAGGAGAGTCGAAGCTACGTAGCTGTTGCAATAAATTCAGCTTTAACATTATTATACTGGAAAATTGGTAAGCGGATAAATGACGATTCTGCAGAATAAACGAGGTGAATATGGTAAACAAATTGTCCTATCGCTTTCCAGGAATCTGACAGAAAATTATGGCAGGGGCTGGAGTGAAAAGAACCTCCGGCATTGTCTCTACATTGTAGCGGCTTTCCCTGATTTTGAAATTGTCTCTACACTGTCGAGACAATTGAGTTAGTCGCATAAAAAGCTATTTTTGCCGAAAATGATTCACCCTTTGTATGCTCAGCTTTCCAAATTGTAAAATAAATCTTGGCCTATACGTCACAAGAAAGCGGGATGATGGGTATCATGATCTTGAAACCGTCTTTTATCCGTTGCCTGCAGCTTCCGGGTTGAATGATGTGCTGGAAGTTGTTCCTGCCGAGGTTACCGATCTGCATCTGAGCGGGCTTTCGGTAACAGGAAACACAACTGATAACCTTGTGTGGAAAGCTTATGAAATATTGAAAACAAAATATCCGGATAAAGTACCACCACTGGATATTTACCTGCACAAAACCCTGCCGATGGGCGCGGGGCTAGGCGGCGGCTCGGCCGATGGGGCCTTTATGCTGAAATTGCTGAATGATTTCTGCGGCTTGTCTTTAAATACCGGGGAGTTGATCGCACTTGCATTGCAACTTGGTTCCGACTGCCCTTTTTTCATCCATAACAGGCCACAGTTTGCCACAGGCAGGGGTGAACTTATGAACGATATTTCCGTTGACCTTTCGGCGTATAGTTTACAGCTTATCTGCCCGCAGGTACATGTATCCACCGGAGCGGCATTCAGCCTCATAACTCCCCGGCAGGCTGCGTTTGACCTGCGCCTGTTACCCTCTTTACCGGTAATGCAATGGAAAGAACATATCGGCAATGACTTTGAAGCCCCGGTCTTTCAGCAGTATCCTGTTCTTGCGGATATTAAAGAACAACTGTACCGTCAGGGCGCTATATTTGCTTCGATGAGCGGCAGCGGGTCTGCCATTTTCGGCATATTCCCTAAAAATCAAAAAGCGGAGATAAAAACGGATGTAGTGTATGATGGTTTTTACGTGGAGTAATCTCCGCCGGAAAATATTTGTTATTAGGTAATGGTTCCCTAATTTTAAAGTTTCAAGCTGGTTTGCATTATGATGGACACCCCCCGATATAGAGAATTAAAGGAAAAACTGGCGCAACAGACCGATGAGAAGGCAAGAATTGACACCCTCGTTGATTTGGGAGTGGAAGTGAGGAGCGTGGACGTGGAACATGCATCAGAAATAGCTGATGAAATAATAGTGCGTGCAAATGCAGTGGCCTATACGCGCGGGCTTGGGCGCGGGCTGAACCTCAAAGGTTCGTGTTACTGGCTGCAGGGTGAATATGATACCGGCCTTGCCGTGCTCAAAGAAGCGCTGGCAATAGCCACCCGCATGAGAGACCGCAAGCTGGAAGCCAGGGTACTCCATAACTTAGGCAATATATACCGCGACATGGGCGACCTGGCTAATGTGCTGACTCATTTTGAAAAAGCGCTTGCCATAAATGAGGAATTGGGTGATGAGTTTTCTCAATCCGTAATACTCACCAGTATCAGTAACCTGCTGTATGATCTTAATGATTATGACAGCGCGCTGGAATACGCCTTAAAATGCCTGCCCATTTTTGAACGCGCGCACAATACAAGCAGCCTTATCAATATTTACAATACGCTCGGCAACATCTATTTTAAGAAAGAACAGTTTGCTGAGGCCATGTACTATTTCGGGGAAAATATAAAACAGTCGGAGCCGGAAACACCCGCTTATGTAATGGCGGAAAGCGGCCTGGGAAAGGTCTATTACAAAATGCAGGATTTCGGTAATTCAAGTAAGTATCTTACCAATGCCTTACGGGAGTCGCAATTGCTGGGAAACGCCGAGGTGCAGATTATATGCCATTTTTACCTGGGCCGGCTGTACATGGACGACGGTAATTACCGGCAGGCGCTGCAATCGCTCAATTCCTCTTTTACCCTTGCCGATGAATACATGCGCCGCCATGACCTGATGAGCATTCACGAAGTGCTTTCTATGCTTTATGATCTGATGGGGGATGTGCCAAAGGCTTATTTTCATCTTAAAACATTTGAAAAACTAAAAGAGGAAATCTTTAAGCAGAAAGTAATAGATGAAATAAAAAACCTGCAGGTACGCCAGCAGATAGAACTCGCGAAGAAAGAGAAAGAAGTAGCCGAACGTACCGCGCTCCTTAAACACCAGTTCATGGCCAATATGAGCCATGAGATACGCACGCCTATGAACGCCATAGTGGGGATGACCCGCCTGCTGCTGGCAAAAGACCCGAAGCCGGAGCAACTCCGTTATCTCAATGCCATACAATTATCTGCCGATAATTTATTGGTGATCATTAATGATATACTGGACTTATCGAAGATAGAAGCGGGCAAAATAGTCATTGAGCATATAGACTTCAACATCCGGGAAGTAATGCAAAGCGTACGTGATATGCTGATGCTGAAAGCGGAGGAAAAGCGTATCGAGCTTCGTATTTCGATAGACCGGGCAATTCCTAAGAGGCTTACGGGAGACCCTACGCGACTGAACCAGATTTTGATTAACCTGTCGGGTAACGCGGTAAAATTCACCGAACGGGGTTTTGTAGAAGTGAAAGCCACGCCAAGAAAAAAAGAAGGCGATAAACTGTGGATCCAGTTTGATGTGACAGACACAGGCATCGGCATAGCGCCGGAGCATGTGAACAGCATTTTCGATAGTTTTACACAGGCAGGAGCGGAGACTACCCGGAAATTTGGCGGTACCGGACTCGGGCTTACCATTTCCAGGCAACTTGCAGGCCTTATGGGAGGTGAAATTTCAGTGAAGAGTGAACTTCAGAAAGGAACTACATTTACTACCGTCCTTCCATTTGAAGAAGCCAAAATACAGGAGGATGTAAAACAAGCCAGCATACTTGGTAAGGAATCCATGCAAAGGCTGAATAAACTGAAAGTACTGCTTGTGGAAGACAATGAGTTTAACCGGATGGTGGCAGAAGATACGCTGAAAGAAACGATACCTGGGATTCGCCTTCAAGTAGCGGTAAACGGACAGGAGGCCATAAACAAGCTGCAAAAAGAAATGTATGATGTTGTATTAATGGATATACAAATGCCCGTGATGGATGGTGTTACGGCAACAAGGGCGATACGCAATACATTGCCTGAGCCGGCGCGAAGCGTAAAGATCATCGCGATGACCGCCAATGTGCTGCAGGAAGATGTGCAGGAGTATTTTAATGCAGGCATGAACGCCTACGTTTCCAAACCATTCCATTCCGATGAATTGTTATTGAAAATGGATTCGGTATTGGGTAATAACAGCGCGCCCAACAACAATAAACAGGAAGAGAAAAGTACTAAACCAGAGCGGACTTTTGCACCGCTCCCGGCGCATGTAACGGATATGAATTTCCTGAAACAATTCACAGGGGGTAATCCGGATAAGGTACAAAAGTATATTGGTATGTTTCTTGAAAACGCACCTAAACTACTTGAGAATATAGACAAGGCTTTATTAGCCAGAGATTACCAGGCAGTAAAAATAGCGGCGCATTCGCTGAAGCCGCAATTATCTTATATGGGGGTAAAAGAAGATGTCAGCAATATATTTTTGATAGAACAGTCATCTGGTGAATCAGCTCATTATGAGTCGTTACCGCAACTGATAAATAACCTGAAACGATTGTGCAGCAAGGCTTTCGAGGAACTGAGAAATAATAAGTAGCAGATTAGTCATATTATATTAACCTTAATTAGCCCGGATTATTATACTATTAATAGTATTTTTACTACTTTTCTGAATTGAAACCTTTTATTATGCCAATAGAACAAAGCTCACAATATATTTTCCTGGTTGACGATGAACCAATCCAGAATGAAATGCTGAAGGATTATATTTCCGAACGTTTCAAGTACCAGATAAAAACGTATAGTAATGGAGAGGATATGGTCAAAGACCTGAACCTTAATCCCGCTATAATAGTATTGGACTTTCACCTGAACGCGCATTTGCCCAATGCACAGAACGGGGTAGCCGTATTAAAGAAGATAAAAGAACTGCAGAGTACCGCCCAGGTAATTATGCTTTCAGGCCAGGATAAGCTGGATGTTGCCGTGGATAGTATGAAGTATGGTGCGTACGATTACGTGATTAAAGGTGAAACGGCCTTTTCTCGTATGGAAAACATTATCAATAACATCAATGAGCTGAGTAGTATAAAAGCTGCCAACAGTACTTTCAAGAAGATAATTACCGGATTATGCATTGCTTTAGGCTGTGTGATAATGTTATCGGTGTATTTGGTCAGTAAATTAGGTAAATGATGAAGGGCGTTTTTTATCAACCCACCCGGATTGATCAATTTCATTAAATGTTTAAGGCTGTAAAAACAGCCTTTTTTGCATTTTTGCAATACCTGTTCTGTAATAGCCTGTATGCTTTTTGTTGCAATGGGCCTATTGCGATAAAGACACGAATTTGCGGACTATTAATGCTGCAATCAGCTTAGTCAACTATAATTTAGCACAGGTGTCCCACACCGAAAAAGTGTGGGACACCCCGGGACCTCAGCAATATCATTATTAGCATCAAAATATAGAAAAGGCCTGGCTAATAACCGATATAAATTATCTACCCGCATTATAATGCAAACCAAATTGATACTTATGTCCAATTCCTGATTTTTGTTACGACCTTTGCAAAAAATAATTTGATCACATGCCCGCCAGGTTTTATGAACAGGACGTTAAGTCAGGATTGAAAGGCAAACGAAAACTTTCCGCCTTTTTGGACAAGTTAGTGTTTAAGCATTTGAAAGGGGTGAAGAAGATCCAGCTCAATTATGTTTTTTGTGATGATGAGTACCTGTTACAAATGAACAATCAATACCTGAACCATAATACGCTTACAGACATTATCACGTTCAACCTAAGCGATTCTGCGGATGCACTATTGGGTGAAATATATATCAGCGTGGATCGGGTAAAAGAAAATGCCGAAAAATACGGCGTTACTTACGCTGATGAGCTGCACCGTGTGCTGTTCCATGGGGCGCTGCACCTTTGCGGGTATAAAGATAAAAAAGAAGCCGACCAGAAAATAATGCGCAAAAATGAAAATGACTGTCTCAAAAATTATAAAAAAGAATCAGCGATTCCATCATCAATATTGAAATAACACACTTTTTGTCCCGATAACTATCGGGATTGATTTTTAACTTTTGACTTAACTTTAGCCGGATGCAGATAGAAACGCTTTATGAAGATGATGACCTTATTATAGTAAATAAACCCGCAGGTCTGCTGGTGATACCGGATCGCTTCAACAGTGAGTTGCCAAGTCTTAACAAAATACTTGAAGCAAAAGCGGGAGGAAACAAAATATGGGTAGTTCACCGTCTTGACAAAGAAACAAGTGGTGTTACCTGTTTTGCTAAAAATGAGCATACACACCGTTACTTATCCATTCTCTTCCAGGAACGTGATGTGAATAAATTTTATGCAGGACTGGTAAATGGTATTGTAATTCCACCCGAGGGCCGCATAGAAAGCCCTATTGCAGAGCATCCTGCAGTACATGGGAAAATGATAGTGGCAAAAAAGGGCAAGATGGCTATTACTGATTATAAAGTTGTGGAGCAATGGCCGCTGTATTCTTTATTACAATTCCAGATACATACGGGTCGCACACACCAGATACGCGTTCATATGCAGTCTATCGGCCATCCTATAGTTTGCGATGTATTATATGGGGATGGGCAGCCTTTCCTGTTATCGAATATAAAGCGAAAATACCGCATGTCGGAAAAAGATGAACAGGAAAAGCCATTGCTGAACAGGCTGGCGCTTCATGCCTACCGTATAGATTTTATAAAAGAAGACGGAACGGAAATCCTTGCCGAGGCGCCATTACCAAAAGATATTTCCGCCTGCGTAAAACAATTGAATAAATGGACGAAACAGAGTTAAAAGGTTAATCGGTTAAAAAGTAGTTGTACCTGGTCATTTAATGTGGTATTTACCGGTTTTAATAGCAAATACGGCAAGCCCTACCCTGGTTTTCAATCCTAATTTACTGAATAAAGAATCACGGTACCCTTCAACGGTACGGCAGCTCATAAACATTTTTTCAGCGATTTCTTTATAGGTCAGTTCTGAACAGCAGTATTTAAGAAATTCATTCTCTTTATCAGTTATTGCAATGTTGTCATACCGTTTATTTTGTTCATCGTCAGATAAACCGGAAATAATCTTATTAGCCGCCCAATCCGGATAATAATAGCCTTTGGATACAATGGAGTCAAGCGCTTTTTCAAGTTCTACCGGATGAATATTTTTAAGAAGGTATCCGTTCGCCCCCGATTTAATCATCCTTATCAGCGAAATATCATCATCCTGCATTGACAGCGCAAGGATCAAAACATCAGGATAATTAGCTTTTATCCATCTGGCGGTTTCAAAACCATCCATTACCGGCATTGTAATATCCAGCAATACAATATGTGGAATATTTTTAGGTGCCTTAAACCGCTCCATCAATGCCTTTCCGTGCTCCGCCTCATACAATACATGGTACTTTGAAAAACTATCTATCACCCCGGCAATTGCTTTGGCTATTAAAATATGATCATCAACAATTACTATACTGTATTGCATATTTTCAGGTATTTAATTTGCTCAGAGGAATGAATAAATTCAGGTTCGTGCCTTTATGTAAAGCGCTTTTTAAAGAAAAATCCGCTCCTATTAATTCCGCCCTTTTTTTCATGTTCGACAGGCCGATACCATCAGTTTTTGTTTCATTGTAACTATTAATGTCGAACCCTACCCCATCATCTTTTACATGAATAAAAAGTCCGGTATCGCGATAATCAAAATCCAGGGTAACATTCCTGCAGTTGGCGTGTTTTAAACTGTTTTGAAGAAATTCCTGGATAATGCGAAGTATAAAGTTCTTAATTGTGGTTGAGATCCTGAAATTTGTTTCATTAAACCTGCATTCTACTTTACAGATATTTAATGCATTTACTCTTTTACATTCATTTTGTATCAGGTCTTCCAATTCAGCTATTTCCTCATTACCATTTTGAAGATTCTTAGATAAACGTCTCAGTTCTGACAACGACTCATTGATAATTTTACCTATAGCGTTGATCCGTTCGTTTGCCATAGGATATTGACGTTCAAAATCCAACTGGTTGGTATAAATAGAAGCCAAAGTTAGCCGCTGGCCTATATTATCATGTATTTCCCGGCTAATATCCTGCATGGTTTGTTGCTGTATTTCCAGTTTTGTATAAAGCAGGTCTTGTATATGCTGTTCATTTAATATTGCTTTTTCCTTTTCATACAATAGCTTTTTCTTATAGAATTGGAGAATAAACACAATTATCCCACCTATAAATACCAGCAAAATAAGCGTGGCTAATACTATGAAGATTTTATATTCGATTTTCCAAGTATAAAGCTAAATGTGAACATAATATACATCAAACAATTTAATAAAAGAACAATATGGTTGTAAGCTATTGTAATGTCTTTATTTAAAGCTCCAATTGTATTACTTAAGCCATAATAAGGGAAACTGCCAAAATAAAAAATTAACAGTCCGAGGCTAACCCAAAACAATCTGTTTTGGCGGAAAGTCAAAATTGAATCTGAGGTTACCAGCCTGAAAAAAAACCGGAGTATTAACACTAATAAAAGAAGATTGCCAGTGGTATAGGAGATAGAGGAAAAATGTTTTGGTTGATTACTAAAAATAAGATTATCAACAAACCAGCTTACAAGGTATAGGCCTCCACATACCATTGGTAACCAATTGTATTTATCATTTGTAAATGATTTATAAAATAACCAAAAGAAAAACAAGAATTCAATTGGTATCTCAAAGTAATTAAAAAAAATTTTATTTGCGTTTAAATCATGACTTTCCAGATAACTTCCAATGAATTCTGCACAGACAATAAAAGCGAGGTAAAAAGGAAACAACCGCCAATAAGCAGGTTTTAGTTTATTAAAGTAAATAAAACCTACTATACAGGCAATTGCTTCAAATATTCGAAGTAAAATTAAAAGCTTTTCTAACATATTTATTATTAGTAATAAAAATGACTTTTAATTTGTATCAACTACGTCCATGAATGTTGCTCCAACAGATGCACCATATGTGCCGGCATTGTCAAAAGGAGGTGGAGTTAATGTTCCATGATTCTGCATAGTAAGTGGTGCCGGGTTAATCACACCGCCGGGCATGCATACCTGCGCCATAGGCTTTGGAGTACCATTCGGGTTAACGAAATTCGGATCAAAGTCAACATTTACAACGCCATTATTGTATGTTGGTACCATAAGTAAGGTATGCATTCCTGCGTATTGTTGAAGTTCCATTGGTAATGCAGGAGTGCCCCATAATTCACTATCTGCTGCCGGATATTCGCCAAAGTAAATCCTGACACCCAGACCTCCATTTAAAATACCGCATTTAGCAGCAGCAAGGCTTTGTACAGCACTAATAAAAGTGTTAACGGTATCTAAACTGAACCACACACACCTGGAATCACTTATGGAACCATCATTGCGAATGGCTGTAAGGTTATCGTTATGATTGATAACGTCGAGGTGATTTTGTGCGTAATTACCAACAAGGTTCATCGCTATGTTGGCATACATTCTGTTTTCCATTTTTATTTTTTTTAGGTTAAAAAATAATTTTTACTAAAGTACTTATTCAAGTTGAAAAATAGTACTCTTTACGTGCGATCACATTTGCATATTCATTAATTATATTGCAGGTATTGATGGTAACAAGCATTTGGTAAATTTTCCGAAAAGATAAATCCCGTTATTTAGCGGTAGGGATACCGTTATTTAACGGTAGGAAAATACCGTTAAATAACGGTATGAAAAACCGATAATTTTGTTATACCGGCAATGGCTAGATTTATTCAAATTAATTATTGATAAGAGGTATTGCATTCTTTTTTGAACCTGTTATGGGGTCGCTTCCATTTGATGCGGAACTTTGAAAAGTTGAAACAGAAAACTGTATTGAAATTCCCAGATGGCCCTGTTTTTTGAATAATACTTTTTGATTTCAAAAAAGGTAAAAAGAGCTATTATGTATATGAACAATTGTATAATTTAATGACCGTTTTGATGATTGCTGAATTCAAGCAGCAAATGCAACGTTATGTAAATTTAGCAATTTAATTGGTGAGGTAAAATTGTTCTTTTTTCTAGGCCTGTTGTTGAGCTTTTCTTGCACTTTATCTATCCTGTCCTGCGATATTGCGTTGAGGTC
>CAISOH010000399.1 GCA_903887005.1 uncultured Bacteroidota bacterium
CTGGGCGGGTATATTGGGCGAAGAAACGATGGCCCACCCGGGATCAAAAATATATGGCGAGGAATGAAACAATTACATGCAATGATGACCGCCTTTGAGATACACCAGCTAAACTTATCCACATTTTAGTTTTGGGTAATGCTAAGCTAAAAACAGGAGGGGTGAGGTCGAATGAGCGCCGTTTTTCTTCACACAAAAAAAGATAGCTCTCCGCTGAAATGTGGGGGAAAGCTATTGAGGAACGACGGGAGTCGGTAATGATGTGGCTGCGAGAACTTTCCCCGGGGGGTGTTTTGTGCTTGATTTCAATACACTTTTCATAGCGGTCAAGCGGGTTGTGCGGTGGCGGGAAGTTGGGATTTTAGTGCCCCGTTAGGTGGCACACGCTTTGTAGTAAAAGATTATTCTACAACCTGCGCGCCGTTAGGTGCGCTACCTATTCGCGATGGGATTTTTGCTTATTGTAGATTGTGTTTTGAAAGTACACCAATAAATAGTGGCCACCTACAAAACCCTTCGATTCAGGGCAGGCTCCATAAAAGATAAAATCTACGCCCAACTACGATTTTTTTATTTTTGGAAGACTGCTGTCAACAGGAGGCCAGCCCCCGTCAGTACACCTTTTTCAGGTGTCAGACGGGGGTGTGCGGTGGGGAAGCTAAGCATTATACCTATGTTTCAACAGCACGCGCTACAGCGGAAAATTGTCTGAACCACTGATTAACCGAGATTAATCTGATTCGCATGGTTTTAAAATTTAATTTCTCATTTTGGAGAAAAAAATAAAACTGGACAATGAGAAAAATAAGTTGTTGAATTTCAGGTGTTTGTGATTTTTCATTATCACATCATTTGCACATTCCAGACATTCGTCGGGACAGGTGTTGCCACGTTTTGTGTAAATGTTTTAGACCTGAAAATGGTTTATGTATTGGTTAGATAATCTTTTTTTACTTATAGTTTTCTTGCAGGTGTGGCTCGTTTTAGAAGAGGGCCATACCACCACTATTTGCCACAAATGTTGTGCCAAAAATGATATGAAAAATGAGAAAATACCAACATTTTTGGATGCCCTTCTTCTCTAAAGTGGAATGTTTTTATTATGCCTTGGTTTTATGCAAGTTCGCCAATCAGAGATTGACTGCCTCCTGGACGTAGATAAAATCTACGCCCAACTACAATTTTATATTTTTCGAAGACTAAAGCCAACAAGGGGAAGTTGTCTGAACCACTGATTAATCGTGATTTGCCTGATTGTACTGAATGATGAAGGAATAAATTTCAACATTGGTTCATTGAATACGTTCAGAATTCCGATAGCTATCGGAAGGTTTTTTTGTTGTTCCTGATTAGCGGGCTTACATCAGGAACAACACGGATTTTTATAAGAACGTTATGTATAACCCGGAAGCGGACGCTTCGGCATGAGAGGACGCAGCGAGACGCTGGCGACCAGTTTTATTTTTTATTCTAAAGATAAGCTTAGACCAGAGGGGGGTACGAAGCATCTTTACTCGTATTAGTCTTTGCGAGGCACGAAGCAATCTCGCGATAAAAAAATGTCCTTTATTATCTGTCCTGCGCGAGTGTTCATTTCTTTTGTTTGGGCAAAAGAAACGAACAAAGAAAAGCCCACTTTTTTTGAAAAGCTCCGCACAAAAAAAGATAGCTATACGCTGAAATGTGGGGGAAAGCTATTGAGGGACGACGGGAGTCGGCAATGATGTGGCAGGGGTAATTTTTCCAGGGGTGTGTTTAGTGCTTTATTTTCTTGTTGTAGTTTGTCATGCTGAGGAACGAAGCATCTTTACTCGCATTAGTCTTTGCGAGGGACGAAGCAATCTCACGATAAATAGATGTCATTCATTATCTGTCCCTCATTATCTGTCCTGCGCGAGTGTTCATTTCTTTTGCGTGGCTCCCGCAGAAAAAGCGGGACAGGCGCCAGAAACGAACCAAAGAAAAGGCCACTTTTGCCCCAATGCTCCGCATGGCAAAAGATAGCTATACGCTGAAATGTGGGGGAAAGCTATTAAGGGACGACGGGAGTCGGCAATGATGTGGCTGGGGTAACTTTTCCAGGGGTGTGTTTTGTGCTTGATTTCAAATGCCGACCCCGTCAGTACACCTTTTTCAGGTGTCAGACAGGGTTTTGCGGTGGGGGAAGTTGAGCAAAGTGCCTATGTCTCAACAGCCCGCGCTACAGCCGTCTGACACCCTTTGGGGTGTGCTGACGGCGGCCTGCGCTACCGGGAAAAATTGTCTGAACCACTGACCTGCCTGCCGGCAGGCAGGTTTGCCTGATTGTACTGAATGATGTTGGAATAAATTTCAGCTTCGGTTCATTGAATACGTTCAGAGTTCCGATAGTTATCGGAAGTTTTTTTATTTGTTGTTGCTTATACACGGGCTTACATCAGGAACAACACGGTTTTTTATAAGAACGTTATGTATAACCCGGAAGCGGACGCTTCGGCATGACAGGACGCAGCAAGACGCTGGCGACCAGTTTTATTTTTTTATTTTATAGATAACCTTAGACCAGTGGGTACAAATCTCGAACCATTTTATTGAAGATTTAAAAATAATTGGTACATTACATTTGTACAATACTTCAACTATTGTACCATGATTGCCGCCGAGTGCCTGAAAAAGGACACTCGGCGGAGATGGAAGTTATTTGATGGCTTAGAAAAACATCACACAAAATGAAAGAAAAAAGATTACGTAAAATAAAAGACTTTGAACGTTTTTATGATAACTGCAATTCAATATTTACAAATTTGAGAGACAATGATAGTAGAGTTGAAATTTTTGAAAACGAATATATGCTATCTATATGCCCTGGTAGCAGAGCCGGCGGAACAGAAAAAAGAATTGTAGAAGTTTTTTGGGGAGCACGACTTTATGAGTTTGAAACAAAAGGAAATAGCTGGAATAGTTTAAAGGAAACAGGGGCAACTTTATTTTTCTATCGTAGTGACACTGGAGATATAACTATCTCACTTTATCCTGCAAAAACTGAATTTCGACAACCCATAGAGGACTATATAACCTTATATGAGTGCCTTGACCCCGAAAAGCTTAATGACGATAAGTTTATTAAATCGCTTTGGAATGACTTTATTGCATATATGGAATGTACTAGCCTTGACGGGAAACCAACTTTTTCTCAACGAATAGGAATTTCCTATTTAAGATATTTCAAGCATTTGGTAATTGACAGCAAACGGAGACCTACAAAATTTTCGGATTTTGTTGGAGGAGTAATAAAATTGGTTGTTGCTACTTGTTTTAGCGGTGCTGTTCTGATTTATTTCATAAATTTTATGACCAAGCCAACTACAACGGAAACAGAAACTCAATTGAAAGAAGTAAACAAAAATTTAGAAGCGGTTTCTAATCAGCTCAGTAAAATTTCAGAAGGTAATGCAGACTTAAAGGCTATTTCAATCACGACAGACAGTATTGCTCTAAAGGCAAAAGAGATTTTAAAAAAATTGTGAAGCTTAAACCAAAATAGCCTAGGACAAGAAATACGACCACATAACATGTGTCTTGCGTCAGGCGGGTTGACGTGCAAACTTAGAACTGAGTACTACTTTTGAACTTTAGTAATAAATTGAAGCTTTGAGCACCGAATCCCGCCCGAACGTAACGCTAGCAATTGTTAGTCCTTAGATTACTAACTCCAAAATTTAAATGTATACGTAAATTTTCAGACGTAGATGTTAAAAAATTAAGCGTTACCGATTGTTTCACCTTTATGACAAACCGGCAAAATAATTAGACATTCCACCTATGGTACGAATCTCGAACCGCTTTGTCGATAACTTGAAGACTCTATCAAACATGGATTTTCTAATTCGCGATTTGGAAGTATTTAGGAAAATTCATAGTATAGAGGCATATTTGCATTCAATATCACTATATTTTAATAGTTATATTTAGTATTAAATACATATGCTTAAAACCTAAAAAAATATTTATGAATAAGGATTTTCTCAATTTAATTACTCCTATGTTGCTGATGATGTTGATGACATTCGGAGCCTATTTTGCGATGTTGTATAGAAGAGATCGAAGACATCAAAATGAATTGGAAATGGAAAAGGTTCATTTAGAAAGGGAAAAGTTAGAAATTGAAAAAGAAAGAAAATCAATAACTGAAGATTTAACTTATCAGAGTAACGGTAACGGTGGGTATATTATTTTTGACTTGAAAGATAAATCTAAAGCGATGTTTCATGATCTTCTAAGTGGCTTTGAAGAATATGCAAAATTGAGAGGCTATAAAATTTCCTTTTCTATAGATACGTCAATCGTTGATAAGGTAGCTTTTAAGTTTACATTACAGGACAGTGGGGTGAATGTAAGTACTCAAACTGTTCGGAAAGATATACAAGATTATATAGCTAAAGTTTCTAAAGGAGAGAATTTTGATGATTTACCGGTTGTCGTTTCTCAAATGGAACATGATTTGATTTTGACAACTCTAAAAAATCGCTTGAATTTCCTCCAAAGCAATTACAATTTGGAAAAAAATTCAAGGGAGTACTATGAATCTTTTTTAAAAAAGATTGCTTCTTCATCATTTGGTTTTAGTCAAGCCGCTCCAATCTATATTCAAACTGGTGGTACTCATGTGCCTAAAAGCCTTACTGCTATGAATTCTCCCAATGCTTTAGTCGGAGATAACAATGTCTATGAAAATAATTCGGACAATTCCGACCATTCTTGTATCAACATATCAAATTCGTTTAATAAAAAGAGGGAGCAAGTCAATAAAATTGATGAATTAATAAAGCTTATTCAACAGGAGGCTAATATAGATGAGATCAAACGTCAGACTTTGTTGACAAACTTTGATAAAATCAAAGAGGAAATTACCGATGAAGAACAACCAAATAAGTCGAAAATATTCAAATGGCTGTCGAATACAAAAGCCATTTTAGAAACTCTTGTTTTGAGCCACCATACTGTTGAAGCTGTAAATTGGGTTTATGAAAATTTAAATTTTGTAATCCACAATATTGTGACTCAGATTCCTTCATGAGTAGCGACAATGGTGCATAAAGAAATAACATGTAACTAACTTCAATAACCAATCAACTTGACGTTTTAGTACTCGAACCAATTACAAATTGAAAATGAAACCGTTATAAAATATTTTTTAAAAATTATCAAAAAAAAGCCATTGATAAACAACGGCTTTCAAATTTAGTGAACCATACGGGACTCGAACCATTTAATACTACTGATTGAGTAGAAATACTGAAAGTACAAGCGAGCGTGGCAACGGACGCTAAATAGTAGTAACCAAGCTAAGTACCCCTCCTTCGTTAAAACTATGGCGGGTAAAACACATCCTTCGGCGAGGCTCAGGATGACAATACAATACTATCAGGATGACATTCTTCGGCAAAAGCTCAGAATCCCTTCGGCGGCGCTCAGGGTGACAATAGTAAGCAGCATTTGCGATTTGCCTTATAAAGTTTTACCTTGTGGCCTTTATTATAAATTTATGGATTTTCAACTCTCAGAAGAACAGATAGCGGTGCAACTGGCCGCACGCGATTTCGCAAAGAATGAATTACTTCCCGGCGTTATAGAGCGCGATGAAAAACAGAAATTTCCGGCTGAACAAATCAAGAAACTGGGTGAGCTCGGCTTCCTCGGTATGATGACGGCGCATGAATACGGCGGCTCCGGTATGGACACCATATCGTATGTGCTGGCAATGGAGGAAATCTCCAAGATAGATGCTTCGGTATCGGTATGTATGAGCGTAAATAATTCGCTGGTATGCTGGGGCCTGGAGAAATATGGCAACGAGGAGCAAAAACAAAAGTACCTGGTGCCACTGGCAAAGGGCGAGGTAATAGGCGCCTTCCTGCTGAGCGAACCGGAGGCCGGCTCTGACGCCACTTCCCAGCGCACTACCGCCATTGATATGGGCGACCACTACCTGATGAATGGTACCAAGAACTGGATAACCAATGGTAATTCGGCATCGCACTACCTCGTTATCGCACAAACTTATCCTGAAAAAGGGCATAAGGGCATTAATGCGCTGATAGTGGAGAAAAACTCTCCGGGTGTAACTGTGGGGGCTAAAGAAAATAAGCTGGGCATACGCGGCAGCGATACGCACAGCATCATGTTCCAGGATGTGAAGGTGCCAAAGGAAAACCGTATCGGCGCGGATGGTTTCGGGTTTACGTTTGCCATGAAGGTGCTTGCAGGCGGCCGTATCGGTATCGCAGCTCAGGCGCTGGGCATAGCCAGCGGGGCTTATGAACTTGCTCTGAAATATTCAAAGGAGCGTAAGGCTTTTGGTACGGAAATATCGAACCACCAGGCCATTGCCTTTAAGCTGGCAGATATGGCTACTGAAATTGAAGCTGCACGTCTGCTGTGCTTTAAGGCCGCATGGCATAAGGACATGGGCATGGATTATACACTTTCTGCATCTATGGCAAAACTGTTTGCATCGGATATTGCGCAGCGCGTAACCAATGAGGCGGTGCAGATACATGGCGGCTATGGATATGTAAAGGAATTCCACGTAGAGCGGCTGCTCCGCGATGCCAAGATCACGCAGATATATGAGGGGACGAGCGAGGTGCAAAGGATAGTGATCAGCAGGACGGTGCTGAAGGGGTAGTTTGCAGTTGACAGTTGATAAATTAAATACCTGTTTTCATCACCCTAAAAAAAAAAATTTTCAACTAGAATTGCGCAAACTCAGCTTAGTAACGTGACAATACAAATAAAAAAACAAACTAGAATTGCGCAAGAAAATCAAGAGTATTTTAAATTCCCAACTCCTGAAAAAATATTACTTTTGGTATAAAATATCTTACTATGAAATTAGGTACATTATTTACGATAGCAGCAGGTTGCGGACTCTTTTTCACATCCTGCAACAATAGCGCACCAGCTAATAACAGCGCTTCTTCAACAGACAGCGTGAAAAATACGCCCCCGCCTCCGGTAGCATTATCCATGGTGAGCGCTTCTCCTGAATTTCCAGAAGCTGCGCTCGCTATAAGTTCGGTAAAAGCAGAAAAGGTTGGCAAAGATTCCGCCAAAGTTTCTTTTGTCTTTGGTGTGAAAAATTATGAGCTGAAAATGCAGACCCCCGACAAAGACGGCAAAGGCTGCAACAACTCAAAGGACGGACAACATATTCATTTTATATTAGACAACAAACCCTACAAGGCGCTATACGAGCCCAAAAATGATATTACACTTCCAAACGATGGCAAGGAACATTATCTGCTGGCTTTTCTTTCCCGTTCTTACCATGAATCCATAAAGAGCAAGGGGGCAGCAATCGTCTATCATTTTAAAATTGATGAAAAAGGCAACCTCAAAAAAATGGAGGAGCCAAAGACGCCAATGGTATTTTACAGCCGTCCGAAAGGAGATTATATAGGCAAGGATACCACTAATCTCTTACTTGACTTTTATGTCTGGAACTGCACACTTGCCCCGGATAGTTTCAAAGTAAAAGTAGAAATAGCTAACAATGATAAACCAAACCAGAAATTAACCACAACTCTGGATAAATGGGAATCGCACTTTATACAAAACCTCGGCACTGGTAAATCAAAGGTTACACTCACACTTATAGATAAAGATGGCAAACCAGTTGACGGCCCGGAAACTACCGCCTCAAGGGAATTTAATTTAGCCGCACAGGAACCCATTAAAAACTAACTTAATGATTATACTATGTGGAAAATAGAGAGAAAAAATCTACCCAGGTTTATCCTGCTTATGACTTGTTCTATCCTTTGTTTTTTAGCGGCAATATTCATTATTATCTATTCGATTTACAATAACTAATACCAATCAGACATCAAAAATACTCCTTGATATACAGTTATGGTGGAGAGATTTTTTATCCGGGAATATGTTTCTATTATTGCAAGCGTTGTCTGCGTAGCTATATTACTTTTCAGGATAGTAGCCAGCATATATAAACCTTTTTCTGTAAATGCTTTTGGCAATTGAGGCGAAAATTTAAGTTTTTCGAGGTGGTGGAAATTTTCCACCACCTCCGCTTTCTCATCTTTGGTCAATTCAAAGGTGTAACCCTCGGGGAATTTATCAGGATTATTTTTAACGGCTTTGTTTATATCGCGTGTCTCCACTTTATACAGTGCAGCAATATCGCTGTCTAAGATAACTTTCTGGTTTCTTAGCTCAATGATTTTATTTTCAACTTCATCAAATTTTACGAGATCCGACATACTATTTTTGTTATGCGGTGGAAAATTTCCACCACAAAATAAACAAATAAATTAGTTATTTCTACATAAAATATAGTGAATATGCCCGGCGAATCTTTGTGGACACCCGGCTGAGACTTTTAGGTTTTCACTTCTTCCTTTTGACTTAACATGCGCCCTATTAAATCTTCCCCGCAGCATCCCTGCCGGTTTCCAATGCGCCTTCCATAAATCCGCCCCACGGCTCAGACAGGTGCTCACCGGCAAAGTGGGTGTGTATGTGCGGGGCGTTGAGCTTCGGGAAAAGATCGAACCACTGTCCCTTGCCATAAACCGCGTATGCACCTCTTGAGTACTTATCATTTCCCCAGTAATAATCAAGCTGGTCTCCGGCCAGGGATTTAGTATAGGGAAATGCTGTCTTTAGCGACTGGTCAGCAAGATCCACCCGCTCGTCATCCTGCTGGCTGGCTATTACTGCAGCCTTGTCGCCAATGGTATAGGATATGAGTACACCGGCGTCGGTAAGTGAAGTCTGATTTTTGGTAGCGTGGTAAAAATAATGACCGGGCATGTCCGTGATCATATCAAAGTCATCCCTTTCCCAGAATCGCTCCCGGTAAAGAATTGCGTTCTTATTGATGCGGGCATACTCAAGCCCCTGCAAGGCCATTTGCATCCCGGCGGGCAATTCAGGCTCCCATTTAATTTTGCTTACCGCAAAAGCCGGGGCCGTGCAAATGAGTTTGTCACCTTCCGCCACATAGCCGTCGCTGCAATACACTTTTACTTTGCCGGCCGGTTTTGTTGTTTGTACAACGCGTTCCACTTTGGTGCCCATGCGTATTTTATCAGCAAACAGTTTGCTCAATGCCAGGGCAAGGCTGGAGTTGCCGCCTTTTATTTTCAGGTCCATCTGGTTGTGGGTGCTCAGCTTATCACTCGAATATTCGTCCACGGCCGCCAGTGCAGATACCCCGCGGATGCTTTCGCCAAAGTCGGTGCTGTCAATGAGGTCCCTGAGTTCCAGGTCCCTTTCCGGGCAACCGTTTTCCAGCAGGTAACGCCACCAGTCGGTCTTGTCGAGCTTTCTGTCCAAAGCTTCTTGTGCATGGGGTTCCATATGCTTGTAACGATCAAGAATTCCTGTTAGTTTCTGCTCCCAGTTGTGGTCGGTAAGTTGCTTCACATCCCGGTAGTGCGTGCCATTGTATATGGCCTGCGTAGAGAACGTATTGTCTTCCAGCTTCAGCCCGAAATGATCGCAAAGACCTATCAATACCGGATGGTCAGCGCCCACCCATTCTGCACCCAGTTCTACCACAAAGTTTTGGCGGCCTATATTATGGGAATGCACACGGCCCCCAATGCGGTTGCGCGCCTCTAAGATCTCGAAGTCAATCTTCTTTTTGTACAGCTCATACCCCGCCATCAGCCCGGCAAAACCCGCACCAATGATGATCACTTTCTTTCTGCGGGGTGAAAACGCATTTGCTAAAACGGATGTGGATAGCAGCAATCCGCCTGTGCCCAATGCTGCCTGCTTAATAAATTGCCTCCTTGTGCTCATGTGGGTGGTATGATCTGTTTGTGAGTTGCGATTAAAAATAGTAAACCCAAACGATAAATAATAATGTCAGTCAGGAGCCTGCCTACGGCAACCGCATTCCTCCATCATTTCACCGGACATGCTACGCGGAAACCCAATAGATGTCATAACAATTTGCTGCATTCCGATAGCTATCGGAACGATTTGAAAATGACAGTTCATAAGGAATAAATGCAAACGTATAAACCTATTTCAGGAGGGACATGCGTGGCTTCGCTCGTTTAATCAATTATTTATGCGCCACAAATACGGGTACTTTGTGGTCGCGTATTACTTCAGTAATAAAGCTTTTCTTAAACGTTTCTGAGAATAGTGAACGTCCATATGCACCCGCGACAAGCATCGTATCGCCATTATCAATTATCCACTGTTCCAGATCTTTTTGAGGGCTGATCTTTAATTTGGAAATAGTCAGGTGTTCAAAATAAAGAGATACCAACTCTTCAATACCCGCCCTGTCCGGCACTTCTTTTTTGCTTTTATCAAAATAAACAAGCAATACCTGTATTTTTTTAAATTCGGGGAACAAATAAGCGAATTGTTTTATGGCAAATACCGATTGTTCACTGCCATCATAAGCCATTATAATACTTTCGGGTGTCTTGTATTCTGCAGGGATTAAAACTACGGGGCATTCGGCTTTATGCATTACATTGTTAATATAATCCTCCTGGGTATCTTCCCCTAGGTTTTCATAAAAAGATATACTGCTTAATACCAGCAAGTCTGCAAAACGTGTTTCTTCTTTTATTTGTGTTACTACATGGTTTGAAAAATCCGTATGTATATTGTGTTTAATATTGTTTTCCACGCAAAGGTGTTTAAAGCGGGCAATATTTTTTTGCAGGATCTTGTCATCGCCCTTTGCTGCTTCTGTAATATACATTGGCCCGGCAGGGATGCCTCCAAATGAGTAAAGCAATTCGATATAATCTATTGAAGGAAGAAAAATGCCTGTTGCCATAACCGGCTGGTGTTTATTCATTTGTTTTACAAATTCAAAAACCTCAGTGGAAAAATGCTGGCCATCAAAAGCAAGTAATATCTTTTTCATGTAATTATTTTGGATAGTAAAGTTAGCATTATAAAAACATAAATTGAAATGACGCAGGTCATCTATATGGCTATTTCATATCATTGCCATAGAATATGGTTATTAATACCTTTAGGTTGTGGTAGGAATTGGCAGTTCGGCGAGGCTCACTGTGTCAGTTTGTGATTGGGATTGGATTGGATTGGATTGGATTGAGACTGCTTCGCTCCTCGGAGTGACTGGAGTTTATTTGTGTACTTTTTTAAACAGTTTATTAATGAAAATATCATTCCATGGCGCAGCCCGGATTGTTACCGGCTCAAAACACATTCTTGAAATACAACCCGGCAAAAAGATATTGCTTGATTGCGGTATGTTCCAGGGAATGGGTAAGGACACGACTACTTTAAATAACGACTGGGGTTTTGTGCCTGGCGAAATAAACCATGTGATCATTTCCCATGCCCATATTGACCATATCGGATTACTACCTAAGCTGGTAAAAGAAGGTTATAAAGGAAAAATATATTGCACTCCCGCTACTGCCAGCCTGGCAAAATTATTACTGATAGATTCTGCAAAAATCCAGGAAGATGATTTGAGGTATGTAAACAAACGCAGAAGCAAGGAGAATAAACCGCTTTACGAACCCTTATACACAGAAGATGATGCCGTTAATGTATTCCCTTTGTTTGAAACCATACCGTATAATGAGCACTATAAAATTGAAAGCGGAATAGATTTGATGTTTACAGATTGCGGGCATATTTTAGGCAGCGCTGCTGTAAATCTTAAAATAAAGGAAAATGGAAAAGAGATAAGCCTGACGTTTAGCGGTGATGTGGGCCGTTATCATGACATGATATTGCGGTCGCCTCAATTTTTTCCGCAGGCCGATTATATTATTATGGAGTCCACCTACGGCAACAGGTTGCATGATTTACCAACTGTATCCAGCGACAAACTATTAAATTATATCCTTGATACCTGCTTTAAGAAAAAAGGCAAGTTGATTATTCCTGCTTTCAGTATGGGGCGAACACAGGAAATATTGTTTATGCTCAATCGCTTAGAGCTGGAAAACCGTCTGCCCCAACTTACGTATTATGTTGACAGTCCATTATCAATAAAGATAACTGATACTGTAAAAAAATACCCGGATTACTATAATACGGGCGTTCAGCACTTATTGAAAAAGGATGAAGATGTTTTTGCTTTCAAAGGATTAAAATATACCGAATCTGTAGAGGATTCTATAAAACTGAACGATATAGAAGAGCCCTGCGTAATAATATCAGCATCAGGAATGGCGGAAGCCGGAAGGGTGAAGCATCATATTGCCAATAACATCGCAAACAGCAGGAATACCATATTGTTTACCGGTTATTGTGAGCCGCAGTCTTTGGGCGGACGTTTGAAAAAACATCCCGATGTGGTAAAGATATTCAGCAATGAATATCCTGTTAAAGCAGACATTGTTGAAATAACAACACTGAGCGCACATGGCGACTATGAGGATCTATGCCAGTGGCTTGCCTGCCAGGACCCCAGGCAGGTAAAAGAGCTTTTCCTGGTGCATGGTGAATATGAAGCCCAGATTGATTTTCGGGAAAGGCTGATAAGAAAGGGATTCGCGAATGTAAAAATACCTAACCTTCACCAGACTATGGGATTAGAAGGAATGGAATAGGAATTTGGAGTTGGGAATTGGCTTGGGTTACATCGTTTTTTACAATGGTGTGTTTGGTAGATTTGACAACTTTTAAAAGTTGTCAAATCTCGGGCAACGCAAACTAAAGTACCCAGGAGGTAAAATGAAAAAGGCATAAAACTCAAAATGGAAATCAGATACACTACGGCTGAAGAGGCCGTTCGATTAGTAGAAAGCGGCAACAGGGTTTTTCTTCATGGCAGCGCTGCAACGCCGGTTAAATTAATTGAAGCATTACTTAAACGCGCAGGAACTATTAAAGATATTGAGCTTGTCTCCATCAGCACCTATGGAAATATTGATTGGAATCACCCTGCGGTATTGAGCAGTTTTTATTTTAATTCCCTGTTCGTATCAGAAAACACCAGGGAATGGGTTAATTCGGAATTTGGCGGATATGTTCCTGTTTTCCTGAGCGAGATCCCTCAATTATTTAACAAAGGTTATTTGCCTCTTGACGTTGCTATGGTGCATGTTTCACCTCCTGATGCACATGGCTATTGCACATTGGGGACATCAGCCGATATTGCTATAAGCGCGGTAAGGAACGCAAAAAAAGTAATTGCCCAGGTAAACCCCCGGATGCCGCGTGTTTGGGGCGAGGGTATCGTTCATGTTTCGCGCTTTGATGCGATGATATGGGAAGAGACTGAATTATTTGAAGTGGATTATTCCGCTAAAGCAGATCCCGTTGCTGATAAGATTGGGCTACAGGTCGCCTCCCTTATTGAAGATGGCTCAACGCTGCAAATGGGGGTAGGGGCGATACCCAATGCTATTTTAAAATCACTTGGTAACCATAAAGATTTAGGAATTCACACGGAGATGTTTTCTGACGGGGTTATACCCCTGGTAGAAAAAGGCGTTGTTACCAATGCACGGAAAAAAGTTGCCTGCGGCGAAATAGTAAGCTCTTTTATACTTGGGACACGCAAAGTTTATGATTTTGTAGATAATAATCCATATGTGCACTGTATGGATGTTTCTTTTGTAAATGATGTTGATGTAATTCGTAAAAATCCTAAAGTAGTAGCCATAAACAGCGCTATAGAAATAGACATTACCGGCCAGGTATGTGCCGACTCTATCGGCACCTATCAATATTCCGGTATTGGCGGGCAAATGGATTTTATGAGGGGCGCCGCCTTATCTGAGGGCGGAAAACCCATCATTGCAATTTCCTCCATGACCAATAAAGGTATTTCGCGCATAGTGCCGCATTTAAAGGAAGGTGCGGGCGTGGTTACTACACGCGGGCATATCCATTATGTGGCTACAGAATATGGGGTGGTAAATTTATACGGGAAAAACCTGGAACAGCGTGCATGTTTATTGGCAGGGATTGCACACCCGGTTCACAGGGAAGCATTGGAAAAAGCGTACCATCAAAGATTTGGAAGGATGATAAAAAGTTTATAGTGGAAAGTCAAAAATCAAAAGTCGAAATTAAAAGGTGGGTAGCGACTGTTATATTCGTTAGTGTCTGTAATATAGTTTTATCACAGCCTCCAATCTGGAGTAGTTCATCGAAGCTACTCCATCCGGTATTGGTTAATAAATTTTATAATCTGAATCATCAGCAGGCTTTTTGGTTTACATCGTCTGCATCCTCTTCTGAAATAAGAAGTTATTTCCTCCAGGTAATAGATAGTTCAAAAAAATCAGGCCTTAACAGGGAAAAGTACCATTACTCAGAAATAAAGAATAATATCATCCCAAAAGATTCTGTTGAATTAATGAAGCTTGACAGGATATTCACAGATGCTGTTATTGCTTATAGTAAAGACCTATACCAGGGTACAGATATTCACAAATGGATCAGCAATGATGAAGTATCTGGTAAATACGCAACGACTGATGATGAATATATATTGAATAATATTTTAAAGGTCAACTCGGTCCCGGGGTTAAATAATACGCTACTATGTTTCGAGCCAAATGAAATAGAATATTCAGTATTAAAGATTGAACTTAAAAAGCAATTAGCTTCAAATAATACTATTGTTATCAATCAATTATATGCCACCATTAATCTGTATCGCTGGATACATCATTTTCATTTTGATAAGTTTATTGTAGTGAATATACCTTCTGCAACACTCCGGTATTATGAAAGGGATAATATGAAATTACAAATGAAAGTAGTGGTTGGTAAACCCTCCACAAAGTCGCCGCGCTTTTCTACCTGGTGTTACCAGGTGGTCTTATACCCCTACTGGAATGTTCCTGCCGATATTGGACTGAAGGAATTACTCCCACGTTTCAAAAAACACCCCGCTTCGTTAGATGCTATGAATATGCAGGTCCTTGGAAAAAATGGTAAAGTGATTGACCATCATGGTATTGACTGGTCAGAATATAACCGGGGCAATTTCCCATATAGTTTCCGGCAATGTACTGGATGTGATAATTCTCTTGGTGTTATAAAATTCAACCTGACAGATCCTTTCAGTGTTTATCTGCATGACACTAATTTCAAACTGGCATTTCTAAAAGACAGAAGATTCCTGAGCCATGGCTGTATAAGGGTTGAAAAGCCAATTGAATTGGGTAACTATCTGCTGAACAATAAAATTGATTCTAATTTTCTTAAAGCTTGTTATAAAGACCTGGAGCCTATGCCAATGAACTTAGAAAAACGGGTCCCGGTATTTGTGGTATATATGCCTTTGGAAGCTAATGCCGATTCAATAGTGTATTATAAGGATATTTATCGCCTTTTTAGATAAAACAAGACGGATAGCAAAAAAACATAGGGTTAAAGCTGTTCCTGTGAAGCTTTATAATTTAAGCAGGGCGAGTCTTTTGCCATTATTTGTAAATACCAGATACTGCTGGTAAATAGCCTCATAAAATGCTTCTACACTGGAAAAGCATAACGGAACATTATTAGATATACCGTAAAGGCGATCTTCGATATTGAAATATGCAATGGCTTTATCAGGGTTTAAAAGTAAATGTATGTCGTCTTTTATTGTATAACCCTCTAATAAGATATTAATTTTACCAAGTTCAAACCTATAACCTCCACTCTCCTGTTCTTTTATTTTGAATTGATACATTTCCTGTTTTTGTTCTATTAATACAAAAACCGGGCAAATATGTGAAAGTGTTATTAATTTTATTGTTTTATATTTATTAAATATCTAATAATATCATTTTGTTATAATACAAACTATTTAATTTCAATAGTTTGTATTTATAAATAAGCATTTGGGACTATCGAAAAATTTTTTCTTTTCTTTTTCTGTAATTATCTGAAAAATATTTTAAAACCAAAAGTGTGGAATAGAATACTCAAATATTAAAATCTGTCGGAACAATAGTTAACTGCAAGTTAATGAGTTAAGCTTAATTCTTTGATTTTAAACGAATAAGTTTGTATATCTTAATTGCGCTCATAAGCAGTATAACTACTAAAAATAAGCCAAGCAGACCCCATACTATACTGACACCTTGTTTTACTACTGCAAGCATTATTATAGCTATCAGGAAAATGGTGGCGACTTCATTCCATATACGTAATTGGCCGGATGTGAATTTGAAAATACCTTTTGCCTGTTGGTTGTATATTGCATGAAGGGTAAAATGATAAGCATACAACCCAATTACAAAGCAAAGTTTTATTGCCAGCCAGTTATCAAGTCGGCCAATCAAATACCACATCCATGGTCCGAAAATGAGTGTAAGCACAGCGGAAGGCCATGTGATGCCAAACCACAGCCTGCTAATCATAATATTGAACTGCTTTTGTAATATGCTTTTTTCTGGTTCTGTTTTTTCATTCGCTTCCGTATTATAAATATACAGCCGCACGATATAAAACATACCGCTGAACCAGGTAACAATAAAGATAATATGGAGCGCCTTTATATAAAAATAGGTCATATTGGAATATGGAATTAGTAATTTGGAATTTGGATTGTTATTTTTATCTGATTTTTACGAAAAATATTAATTTTATAGTTTATGCCGTTTTAATGATTTTATCCCTAATTCCCAATTCCTAATTCCCGATAATTGTTACCATTGCTTTTATCCATGCCGGCTGCACATTCATGCAGGGAATAAAGGTAAATGATTCCCCACCTGCCTTCAAAAAGTTCTCTTTTTCCCTTATGGCAATCTCTTCCAGTGTTTCAAGGCAATCAGTTACGAATGATGGGCATACAACCTGCAGGTTTTTGATGCCTTCCTTTGGCATTTGTTCCATGCGCATAGTAGTAGCCGGTTTCAGCCATTCAGCTCTGCCAAGTTTAGACTGGAAGGAAATACTGTATTTATCTGCCGGAATTCCCAATTGTTTTGCGACTAGTCTCATGGTCACAAAACAGTGGTGACGATAACAATTATTTTGGGCCTCAGGGTTTACCATATCGCAGCAATTATCCGATTGCAGGCAGTGTTTTCCGGTAGGGTCTGTTTTATGTATATGGCTTTCGGGTATGCTGTGGTAGCTGAAAAGCAGGTGGCCATTATCTGTAAGATGCGGCTTAATGCTTTCCGCCAGGGCTGAAATATAGGCAGGGTGGCTGTAAAAAGGCGGGACGGCAGTAATAGTAAAAGGATATTTTCCTTTTGTATGTACGCTCTTTGCATGTTCCACCGCGGTTTCGTAACTCGACATGGCATAATGCGGGTACAATGGCAATAAAATCACTTCTTCAATTCCCGGATTTTTTGATAACAGGCTGTCGTAAGCCGCTTTCATGGATGGATTGCCATAACGCATGGCCACCTCAACAGGTTCAGAAATAAGTTGCTGCAGCGCCTGCTGTTGTTTTTTTGTAATTGCTACCAATGGAGAACCTTCTGCGCTCCATATGGAACTATATGCCTCTGCTGATTTCGGCGCACGGAAAGGGGTAATGATGCCTTTTACCAATATGGAGCGCCATAGATAGTTAGTGTCAATAACCCGCTCGTCCATAAGAAATTCCTTTAGGTAGTTTCTTACATCTTTCACCTTCACAGAGTCCGGAGACCCGAGGTTCATTAATATTATTCCGCGTTTTTTCTGTTCAGGCATTTTTTTTACAAATTCAAAAGTCAAAATTCAAAAGTCAAAAATCGTGTTTTAAAATTAATAAAGCTGGGCTGGTTTTTATTATTGTATTATTTCAGCAGCAAAGAAAATAACTAATTGTATTGATTGATTCAATAATGATTACTGTCATGATGTAAAATGACGGGTTAATGACAGATTGGTATTAGTAATTTCTGAATCACCAACTAAAACGGTAGCCATTCTCTGAATGGCGAAACGTATATATCATCGGTTCCAATTAATAAAAGTACCAAATTTTTATTTAATACATATAATTTATAAATATAATGCGAGAAAAAAAAATGTGTAAAAGGGAGCAAGAAATGTAGATAAAAAACGAATTGGTTACCATTCCGCAATCGCTGAGTTGAACTATATAATTTATCCGTAACTTGTGCAGATTATTTTGTCAACGTTCCTAAGAAATTATTAGCAGACTAAACCATACAGCACATTAGTTTTTAGTGATGCAGGTATCCCGGGAAAATCGTGACAATAAATACCAACAACTGTATTGAATAAATAGCTTGTAACGGAAGCATAACTATACTTCACACCGGATATAAATGTGCAAAATAGGTTTCTCGCAAAGGCGCAAAGCCGCCAAGACTAATGAATTGATAATAAGTAAATTATAAAATCAAGGCCGCAAAGTCTTGCATATTAAACAATGCACAATTTTA
>CAISOH010000400.1 GCA_903887005.1 uncultured Bacteroidota bacterium
AAGGAGGGGATGCTGGATGAGGCGAATGCCGAATACAGCTGGGGTGGTTTTTCTCGTGCAGGACAGAGACTCTTGTTTTTTGTTATTTTTCAACAAATTGATTACCACATATTTACAATACATGTCATTGGCAGTTTACCGAAAGGACAAATTACTAATTCCAAACTCCGGTAAAAACATTTATTTTCTTTTCTGGACCTTTTGTACCGGTTTGGCGTATTCCCAATCTTTAATAAAAGCGGAGAAGCGAAGCAATACACCGCTGTTGGCCATATAAAGGAGCATGAGGGGAAGCGCTTTAAACAATCCCCGCTTGGTGGTATTTTGGAGGTCGGCAAGGGGCAATAAATACCCTATGATGCCCAATCCGAAATAAACAACCATAATAGCATATAATGCAATGCGGGATTCCAGGTTAAAACGCCGCAGCCATATGAGGTCGGTAATAAATACGGCACAAAAAAGAAAAACGAAGTAGCCATAAAGAGCTATCCCTTTATAGGTAAAAATAAGTTGGGTGTTTATATCCTGCAGCCGCCGGAAAATAGCGGATATATTACCCAAATCAGGATTAATGTTTTGGCTGAGATCGAAAGGAATAGGAATAAAGAAACGTATAAAAACCTGGATGTTAATAATATAAAAGGCTATGGGGACCAATAAAAAAATACCGAAGTTGTATGCCATACTTTTAACCGGCAACTTCCACCTGTAAAAATAAAACAGCAGCAGGGGCAGTATCAGGGTTATAAGAATTAAGGTTTCGGTACGTATATAGGTGGCCAGGCCGAATAAAAATGCTGAAAATGCGAACTCATTCAGCTTTTTATTTTCGAGATACCTTATAAGGAAGTAAAAACCAAGAAAGAAGAAAATCATATTGCTGTAGTCGTACAACATAAGGAAGGTATAGGCGAATAGTTCGGGCATGGCGAAGAAGATCAATAACAGCAGGCTCGCCAATATTGGGTGCAGCCGGTTGCGCAGCATGTTGTATAACCATACTATAAAGCATACAAACAGTACACTCAGCCATAACTGCCCGAAGGGGCACACCAATAATTTATAAATTATCTGCAGGCCGGTAATAAAGGGCGATTTGAAGTAATTATTGCTGGTAGAAAGGTCAACAGTAAATACCGAGCTGATCATTGTTTTTTCGCGCACGGCAAACTCCGCCAGCAGTTCAGGTCCCGCCAGCATATCGCGGGAATATGGCGGGTAATAAAAGCAACGCCAGACACTGAATATGGTAAACCAAAGGCACACAATGAGGTATGGCCATTCATACAGTGCAGGGAAAACAATTTTGGGAAGTTGCGGACGTTTAAAATTTCTCCATAAAGGAATACTAAATGCAGCAGTAATAACTGTAACAGCAATGAATACCGGGATGGTATCAACAGGCAAATGGAGCAACTGAACAAAACATGGCGCAAAGGACAGTAAAGGAACACCCGCTATCATACACAGACAAAAGAACGGGACCGGCTTCAACTGTACCCCGAACAATTTCAATAGTCCTTTCCCGGCCAGGTAATGGGCAACCAATATGTAAATAAGCCCTGCAAAGTTCATAATTAATCTTTATATGGTTTGTATAGAGCCAAAAGGCTATCAAGCTGCGGCCTGGTTCTTAGCCTGTTCATCCAGACTTTTCCATTAGCCGCCACCAACGCCCAATTGGCGCTCCGCACATCAGGGCTACTTTTGGTCACTGCATTCACTCCTGTAAAGTAATAAAACACAGCAGGTTCAGGGATTATCAGGGCGTCGAAATTCATTTTATGCACATACTCATTCGGAGGCAATAATAAAGTTATGTTTTGCACATTATGTTCTTTGAACTGATTCAACAAGTCCCGGTAAAAGATATAAGAATCGCCAAAACGAAATTCCCTTCTTTCTTCTTTATCTAAATGCTGCACCTGGTAAAAAATATCTCCATGGTCATCCGGCACCAATATCCGGTTGTAAAACCAGTAATTGTAAAATGGCTCATTATACAGCAGAAAGACAACGATAATTGAAATAATAAATAAAATGTTCCTTTTGTATTTCATAAAATACTACGGTAAGACACAAAATAAACGAAAAATTGAATCAATTTATATCGAATGTAAAAATTGGCTGAAAAACCAGTTTTATTATCGGAATCAGTAATCGGGAATTAGTACCCAGGGTTGCTTTCTGACAGTGTGGTTGGAAAAATGTCGCTGCAGGAGATGTAATAAATTTGTTACTGATGACCCAGCGTGATACCGGTTAAGAACTGAAGAATAGTATTCCCGACCATCTTGTATTCATTGTTTTAATTTTTCCCATTTGCAAATGAGATCTGAAAAACGAAGCAAAAAACCACTATTGGAAAGATAGATCAGCATAAGTGGAAGCGCTTTAAACAAACCTCGCTTGGTAGTATTTTCCAAGTCGGCAAGAGGCAGTAAATATCCTATAAAGCCCAGCCCGAAATAAACAACGGCTATACCATATAATGCTATTAAGGATTCCCGGTTAAAACGCCTTTGCCATATAATGTCCATCAGCAATATTGCACAGAAGAGAAAAAAATACCAACCGTAATCCAATATACCGGTTTGTGAAAAAATAAGCCTGGTACTTATTTCCTGCAGCCGCTGAAAGAAAACAGATATATTACCAAGGTTGGGATTTAGTGATTGGCTGACGTCAAAATGGATAGGGATAAACTGGCGAATAAAAATATGGATGTTTAAAAACCAGAAAGCGGCCGGAATAATGAAAAAAATACCCAGGTTGTAAATGGCTTTCTGAAATGGCAATCTTTTTCTGTAATAATAAAACACCAGCAAGGGCATTATAATAGTAATAAGGACCAGGGTTTCGGTGCGTATATAGGTAGCAAGGCCAAATAAAAAAATGGAAAAAGCAAAATCATTGAACCGATTGCTTTCGACATACCTTGTAAGGAAATAATAACCGCAAAAGAAAAATACCATATTGCTATAGTCATACAGTACCATATAAGTATAGGCGTATAATTCGGGTATTATGAGGAACAGTAACAATAACAGTCCGGCTAAAACAGGATGTAACCGATCTCTAAGAACAGTAAATAACCACAATGTAAAAGATACAGATAATATACTCAGCCATAGCTGCCCGAAAGGAAAGACTACTAATTTATAGATTATCTGGAGGCAAGTTATAAAAGGTGATTTGAAGTAGTTATTGCTTGTTGACAGGTCAACTGTAAAGACGGAGCTTATCATTGTTTTTTCACGGACAGCATATTCCGCCAATAGCTCAGGCCCCGACAGCATATCACGTGAATAAGGAGGAAGATAAAAACATCGCCAGACACTAACGAGCAACAAAAACAGGCAAACAATCAGAATTGGCCATTCGTAAAACTTAGGGAAAACAATTTCCGGAAATCGCGGACACTTAAAATTAATCAGTAAAGGAAGGCCAAATATTGCGGTAAATACATCAATTGCAATAAATACAGATTGCCTGGTAATTGGTATGTGGAGCAACTGTAAAATACAAGGCACAAATGATAATAGCGGAACACCAAGCATCAGGGAAAAACAAAAAGCCGGCACCGGATTTAACTGTAATTTAAATAGCCGCAATACCCCACTACCACAAAGATAATGGACTATCAATAGGTAAAGAAGCCCGGCAAAATTCATGATGTCAGTTTTTATATTGTTTGTATAGCTCAAGCAAGCTATCAAGCTGCTGTTTAGTATTTATTTTTTTTAACCAAATATCGCCGTATCCTTTTGCAACTAATGCCCAATTTGCGTTGTGCACATTCGGACTATTTGCATTTACCGAGTTAACTCCCGTAAAATAATAAAACAAAGCGGGCTCTACCATATCTATGTCATTAATCCCCATTTCGTGCAAATAATCATTTGGCGGCAACAGCAGAACGGTATTTTTGATATTTTTCAAATCTCTTACAATATCAAGGTAAACAATATAAGAATGTCCGTAACGCAGCTCTTTCCTATCTTCAATACCTATATGCTCCAGCTGTTTGCTGAAATTGAAATGGGGCGTTAGTATCCTGTCATAAAACCAGTTATTATAGGAGGGGATATTATACAGTAAAAGGATAACAGTAATTTCCGCAAGAAATAAAGTGAGCTTTTTGTATATCATAATTACGGGTATGCCACAAAATAAGCCTATTAAAATGGAAATTGAAAATTGTGTGAAATAGTTGAATTTATTATCGCAATTAATATATTATTCAAAATATTATTAATATTAACCACGAAGGAAATCCGGAAAAATCTCGTCAAAATAGAAAATATCAATAGAAGAGCATGTTGCAAGTTTAATATGAATAAATATTAAACAGTGGACTTTTGCACCCTATTGAATTACTTTTACGTACCCAATCTATTTATTCTACATGGCGGATTCTGGCAGGAAATATCTTCATCTACGGTTAAAGGACTTAATCAGCAATGCGGGTATCCGTTTGATTGAGATTAGCTGTATGGATAAGACAGGGATAGATTTGTTTTTTGTCAGGCTGGGAGAGGTGGGGCTGTATTATGACAGTGAGAAATACGATGCGCAGGCGATTATTTCTTTGTTTGCAGAACTTGGGTTTAACCTGCTGCGTGATCCCGAAGATGTAATTGTGGAAAAAATACGGATAGCTGCCATAGAATTAATTTATTACGCCAACAATGTCAATTCCCTTATCCGTAATTCGGATTATATCAGTGAAAAATTAGAAATGCCTTATGAAAAACTGAGCAGGGTATTTTCTAAAAAAACCGGTAAGACGCTTGAAAATTATATTTTAAGGTTGAAAATTGAAAAGGTAAAGCAGCTTATATCTAACCAGGAATATACACTGAGTGAAATTGCCTACATGCTTGATTACAGCAGCGTTCAATATCTCAGCAACCAATTTAAAAAAGTTACGGGGATGACGGTATCACAATATAAAGAAAGTGATTTAAAGGAATGGATACCGATGGAGCAGATTTAAAAGAAAGTCAAAAGTAGAAAGTCAAAACCATTAAATGAACGCGAGACTGCGAGACTATTACCTTCCTTCCGGAATTTTACACATCAAAAACAAAATAGCGTAACGACTTTCGGAGAAGCGGAAAGTATCTTTGAGTTTTCAACAATGCATCATTAATCATAAAATTTTCTGTTTATGAAAATAAGGAAAAATATTGCAGTCAGCGATACTGGATTCCTTTTTAATCCCTCTACCGGCGACAGTTATTCGGTCAACCCGATTGGGATGGACATCGTTCGCCTGATGAAGCAAAACAAGGAACTGAACGAAATAAAACAAGCCATCATGAGTGAATATGTTTGTGACGAGGCTACGTTCGAAAAAGATTATTACGACTTCTCCATGGTACTTCGTAACTATAAATTGCTGGAAGATGAATAAGCCAAAATACACCATTGCAGTCACAGGCCTGAACGCAATTGACAGTCCGGGACCAGGCCTGGCAATAATCAGGGGATTGAAGGATGCCAAAAGTTTTGACGTCAGAATAATAGGGCTGGCTTATGAAGCGCTGGAGCCGGGTATTTACCTGCATGAGTTTGTGGATAAAACTTACCAGATACCATTTCCGACTGCGGGCCAGGATGTGCTGTTTGAAAGGCTGGCTTACATAAATGAAGAAGAAAATATAGATTTTCTGTTTCCGAATTTTGATGCGGAACTATACAATTTCATCAAGCTCCAGAAGCAACTGGAAAACGAACTTGGTATAAAAATGGTGTTGCCCACTCTTGACCAGTTTGAAGAAAGGCATAAAGTGAACCTGTATGAATATGGCCTGAAACATGGTATAAAGGTGCCGAAAGCGAGGGCTGTTTACAATACCATTGAAATACCAGCCATAGCAAACAAGTATGGTTATCCGGTTGTGGTGAAAGGGAAATTTTATGACGCCAAGATCGCTTATAATATGGAGCAGGCTTCGCAACATTTTAATAAGATAAGCGCACAATGGGGATTACCCATACTGATACAGGAGTTTGTACGAGGTTCGGAGGTAAACGTATGCGGAATTGGTGATGGGAAGGGTAAACTTATAGGAGCTGTGCCTATGCGGAAACTATATATTACGGACAAAGGAAAGGCATGGGCCGGCATCAGCCTTGATAATGAACAGCTCCTTGAAATAACGAGGAGTATGGTAGACAGTACTAAATGGAACGGGCCATTTGAAATGGAGTTTGTAAAAACAGTGGATGATGAATACTACCTGCTGGAGATAAACCCGCGGTTTCCGGCATGGTGCTATCTGACGGTTGGTGCAGGACAAAACCAGATGGAGGCGTTGATCAACCTGGCCTTTGGGAAGAAGGTTAAGCCCTTTAAGACGTACAAAATCGGCACCATGTTCATCAGGTATTCCACAGACCTTATTGTTGATATCAATGAATTTGAAAAAATTTCTACAGTAGGGGAATTATAACTAAGCCGTGAGACGGAAAAGGTTTCTCGCAAAGGCGCTAAGACGCAAAGAAATTTTGAGAGTAAACAAGTTATAAAATTAAGACCGCAAAGGCATAAGGTAAAAAATCAAAACTATTCGCATTCAGACTTTAATACAAAAAACTATGTCAAAGAAAATTTATGAACGCCCCATAATCCGGCCATTGAATACCGGAATGATGAACAAATTCGGCACCCGTACGGAGTATCTGCCTGTTACGCACCTAGATGGAGTTTCAGTCAAAAGCCTCATTAAGCAATACGGTTCGCCATTGTTTGTTTTTTCCGAAAGACAAATGCGGGAGAACATCAGGAATGCAAAACGTACATTTGAGACACGTTATCCCAAGGTGCAGTTTGCATGGAGTTATAAAACCAATTACCTCAATGCTATCTGCAATGTTTTTCACCAGGAGGGCAGTTGGGCAGAAGTGGTCAGCCGGTTTGAATATGACAAGGCACTCAGCAACGGGGTGCCGGGCGATAAAATATTATTTAACGGCCCGGACAAGACAGATGATGATTTGAGGCTGGCCATAAAAAATAATTCCCCCATCCATATAGACCATCTTGATGAATTATACAGGCTGACAGAGATTGCAACTGAACTGAATGTAAAACCCCGTGTAGCCATACGGGTAAATATGGATACCGGCATATACCCTATGTGGGACAGGTTTGGGTTCAACTATGAAACCGGCCAGGCATGGGACGCTATCAATAAAATACTCGCTTCCGGGAAACTGGATCTGGTGGGGCTGCATACGCACATCGGCACTTATATGCTTACCCCAAGCGCTTATGGAGTAGCAGCAAACAAAATGGCCGACCTGGCATTGGGGATAAAAAAGAAATTTGAAGCAACGATACAGTATATAGATATGGGCGGCGGCTTTGCGTCTCAAAATACCTTGAAAGGCAGTTATCTGAAAGGTTCGGATGTTGTCCCGGCAATAAATGAATATGCTGAGGTGATTTGTACCGCACTGCTTAATGCAGGATTTAAAAACAATGAGCTTCCAACCTTATACCTTGAAACCGGCAGGGCTTTGATTGATAATGCAGGTTTCCTTCTAGGCACTGTTATTGCCAATAAGCGGTTAAGCGATGGCAGGAAGGCTACCATTCTTGACTTTGGCGTTAATATCCTGTTCACTGCTTTCTGGTATGATCACAAAATATCTCCAGCCCAGGAATTTGGGATGCATACTGAAGATACTGTGCTTTATGGCCCCCTGTGTATGAATATTGACGTTATCAGGGAAAACATATCTTTACCTCCGCTTAATGCAGGTGATCAGGTTGTGGTACACCATACAGGCGCCTATACTATTACTCAGAGCATGCAGTTTATCTCCATGAGACCGGCAGTTGTAATGATTGATGAAACGGGTAAACCACATGTAATAAAAAAGAAAGAGACCCTGAAGGACCTTGAAATGAATGAGAAAATGCCGGAACATCTTCACCAATTTAAACTGACATAAATGATGAAAGCTGCAAAGAATTTCTCGCAAAGGCGCAAAGACGCAAAGTATATTTTGAGAACCAATTCGTTTAACAATTAAGGCCGCAAAGGTAGAAGAATGAGAAAGTCAGGTTTTTATCCTTTGCTGACTGTAAACTGACATAATAAATGTTTGAGGGTACAAAGAATGTTATTTATCATCTCAAAGGCATCGTTTTAAGTTACTCGCAGATCTATTTCAGTAATAGTATCTGGTTGGGCATCGCCTTGATGGTAATTTCATTCTTTGACCCCGGAATAGGACTATCGGGAGTTATTGCCATTATCACGTGCCAGTTAAGCAGCCTGTTCTTTAACTTTAACAAGGCCTCTATTTTTGATGGTGCTTATACTTATAATGCGCTATTAGTGGGGATGGCAATGGGCAGCTTTTACCAGGTAAGTTTCCCCTTCCTGGTAGTACTGATCATAACATCCATGCTTACCTTTTTTCTCACTGTGTGGATAGCAGGAAGGCTTAGTATGATAGGGCTTCCGTTCCTGAGCATTCCATTCCTCATTGCCATTTGGGTGGTGATACTTGGTTTATCAAATTTCACAGGGATAAAACTGGTTTCTAAAGAAAGTCTTACGTTACAATCGTGGTTTCCTGAAATTTTCCGGATGGTAACCAATACAATTGAGGGATGGGGAATAAGAAATTATGTTCATCTTTACCTCAGGTCATTGAGTGCTATTATTTTTCAGTATAATGACCTGGTTGGATTGCTGATTGCAGTTTGCTTGTTGCTTCGTTCACGAATGGCTTTTGCACTCAGTCTGTATGGTTTTACAATCGGGTACTTATTTTATTACCATTTTGAGGGAGATTTCACCCCGCTTATCTATTCCTATATCGGATTTAATTTTATCCTGGCTGCCATAGCATTGGGGGGATTTTTTATAGTACCCTCTAAAAAGAGTCATTTTCTTTTGCTTTTTGTGATCCCTGTTACGGCACTATTACTAAGCGCAATGCATACGGTTTTCAGCCATTTGCATCTGCCATTGTATTCATTCCCGTTTACCATAGTTGTTTTACTGGTACTGGGAGTGCTGCAAATGCGGCAGTTTTCAAGCGGCCTGGAACTGGTTTCATTACAGCAGTATTCGCCGGAACTGAACCATTACAAAACCTTATGCTTAAAAAAGAGGTTTGCCAGCCAGACTTACTTTCATTTTTTCCTTCCGGTAATTGGAGAATGGAGTATATCGCAGGGGCACAGTGGTAGTATTACTCATAAGGAAGGCTGGCAATATGCATGGGATTTCGTGGTAAAGGATGATGTGGGCCATACATTTAAAGTGCCGGGCACAGATGTAAAGGACTATTACTGTTATGACCTGCCTGTAATTGCGCCATCTCCGGGTTATGTAATTGCAATAAAAGATGGCATTAATGACAACCTGGTTTCCGAGGCAAACTTTGATGAGAACTGGGGCAACATTGTAATTATCAAACACGCGGAAGGTCTCTATTCAAAACTTGCGCACCTGAAACCCGGGAGTATAAAAGTTAAAGAAGGAGACTGGGTACATACCGGAGAAATCCTTGCAAACTGTGGCAGCAGCGGGCGTTCACCTGAGCCACATCTTCATTTCCAGGTACAGGCAAATCCATATTTCGGTTCGCAAACGATGCTCTACCCTATTGCTTATTATCTTGTAAAAGAGAATGATAATTATTCTTTTCATTCCTTCAGTATTCCTGAAGAAGGCCAGGCCGTCAGAAATATTATACCCAGCCAGCTACAAACAACCGCATTTGGCTTTATCCCCGGAAGAATAATGATCTGGAATATTACGGAAGGTGAAAAAACAAAGGAAAATAAGTGGTCTGTATTCGTGGACATTTACAATAAAAAATACCTGTATTGCCATGCTACCAAGGCTTCCGCTTACTTCGTAAATGATGGTGTCTTATTCTATTTTACTGATTTTTACGGCAGCAAAAAATCATTCCTTTACCAGTTTTATATCTCCTTTCATAAGGTGATACTCGGCTGCTATAAAGGAATAACACTTAACGATTGGCTCATGCCTGAAGTGTTCTTTGATCCTGTCACGCGGTCGGTACAGGATTTTATAGCGCCTTTTTATCATTTTCTTGACGGTGTTTATAATTTCAGTTTTGGAACAGTGGATAATTTTATGAATCCCGAAAAAATAACCATTGAAACAACCTGTAAGGGACGGTTATTTTCGATGGATGTAAAAGAAATAAAAAGCGAAATGATTATTGATAAAACAGGGATAAGCCTGGTAAAGATTCAAAACAAAAACAGAAAAATTAAGGCTACTTGCGTATATTGATTATCATACTTACTATGTTCCTGGTAAATGCCGGAGCTATTGCCCAGCAATCTCCGTCTATCGCCGGCACGGACTCAGCAACAGCTTCACTGTTTCAAAAAGGGTATTGGAACCAATTAGCTGTTACCGGTAAGGTTGCCCTTAAAAATGATATTGATTTTTTCGACCTTGATTACAGGATAGGTGTTGCCTACTACCGGCGAAAAATGTATGCACAATCTGAAAAGTATTTCAGGAAAGCCTTTTCACTATACCCAACAAAGGATTTAGCACAATATATTTATTATGGGCTTCTACTTCGTGGTTTAAACTCTGAAGCAGAAGTATTCAACCAAAAGTATCAGGCAATTTCCGAAGTACCCAACCATTTTAAAAAGGGGGCTGAAAGCCTGTTTTTCAACATTGGACAGCGTTTTTCAACTGACCAATCCTTATCAGGGAATTTGTTGTATTCAGATTTCGGGAGGTTAAGCAGGCCAAATCCTAAAATAAGCCTGTATCAAAGCGTTTATTATTTACAGCAAAACAATCCTAACGGTAATTTTAAACAACTGGAGTATTTTATTTCCCGTGAGTCATACACTAAAAACGGCTGGTATTTAACGCCATCGCTTCATTATGCATTAACTTTATACTCTAATACTATTTCCGAATCATCTCCTTATGCAGATTCTGCAAACTGGCCTGTCCCACCCTTTAGCATGATAACGGTAAGAACAAATGGGACACAGGTTGACAAGTATAGTATTGCGGGTATTACCCACTCTATGAATCTTGCCTTTGCAATAAATAAAAGGAAGGGGCCTTTTACATTTGTACTTGAACCGGCTTTGCAGATTATATATGATAAACACCAGGTTAATTCAAGTTATACCACAACAGGGCAAACAGACTCTTTTTTTAATGGCTACCATATACTTTCCCATCCTTATTATGATTCTACAGGCTTTACAATGGATACTTCAACAATATCCTATACAGGCCAGTTAGGGGCTTCCGTTTCTTACATCTGGCCTATCAAGGGCGCTCCGTTATTTTCACGTTTGTCGTTTTATTATTTGTTTGATAATAATGGGAATAAAGCGACTGCCTGGAATTTTTATTCGCTGATAACAGCCGGCAATAAGTTATGGGTTCATTTTAGTTGTTCCAATAAGGGTGCATTGCCGTGGGCATTTAATCAAGAAGGGCAATACTTCAATACCTACAATACCATAAAATCAAGGATGAGCCTGACATTACAGTTTAAACCGCTGAAACGTTTTTCTCCAATGTTAACTTACCAACTTGAAAATGACACCCGGGCGTCAGACAATAAAGCGATTTCTTATCATTCCATTTATTTAACTTTTAAATACAACATATGAAAAAACTAATACTGGTTATTGCAGTTGCATTCACCACTTCAATAATCCACGCGCAGGAAATATCGGATAAACAAACGTCAGCATTTACATCCAGTTATACCGCTGAGGCAACCAAGGATTATGATAAAGCCATTGGCGCACTGAAGGTTGCAGGAATCTATAATGAACGGTCTTATGAAATTAATCTGCGTCTTGGATGGCTGTATTATGAAAAGGGGGATTATCCAAATTCGGAAGTTTATTACAAGCTTGCCTGTATCGCAAACTCAAACAGTATTGAGGCTTTGCTGGGATATGTTTATCCCACCCTTGCTGTGCAAAACTGGGCTGCTGTATTTGAAACTTACCAGAAGATTCTGACACTTGACCCAAATCATTCACTAATCAATTACCGGATAGCTTTAATGTACTTTTATAAAAAGGAATATGCCAATACGGAAAAACATCTGAAAAAAGTACTTGACCATTATCCGTTTGATTTTGATTGCCTGTTATTGATGGCGCAAACGAAAGTGGCTACCGGTAAGCTTTCAGAGGCCAAATCCTACTATTTGCACGCCCAATTATATAGCCCTTCAAATGAAGAAATAAAGAAAGCGCTGAGTAAGCTGTAAGGCGTACATAATTGCAAGAGAAACTACTTCGTTAAAAGAGAAATTATTTTCTGGTTTATTTCTTTTTTTCCAATGGTAATTCTCAGGGATTTCTCTTGCTTGAAAATTTTCATATCGCAGATATTGATGCCATTTTGAAGCAGCATATCGTACATTTTTATCTTTTCATTATCGTTATCGAACCAGAGATAAATAAAATTTGCCTGGGATGGAATGGTATTATAACCGAGATTCTTCAATTCGCGCACTAAATAATCACGTTGTTCTGCATTTGCCAAAGCAGATTCTTTAATAAAATCCGTATCATCTAAAGAGGCAATGGCTGCATCTGATGAAAGATAATTTAACGAAAAGGGGATTTGCCCTTCAGTCATTAAAGAAGCCTTATACTCTTCCATAACCGCATAGCCAATACGTAAACCAGCTAATCCATAAATTTTGGAAAAAGAGCGGAGTATTACAAGGTTGTGATATTTTTTCTGAAGTTCAATTGAATACGGATAAAACGAATCGGTTACGTACTCTCCATACGCTTCATCAATGGTAACAACAATATTTTCCGGAACCTTACTTAGAAAGCTTTCCAATTCAGCATGTGAAATGATGGTACCAGTTGGGTTATTGGGATTTGCGATGAATATCAAACGGGTATTATCATTGATAAAAGGAAGAAGATTTTCAGGGCTGCACCGTAAATCTGAAAGCGGGGCGTAATTACATTTGCGTTTATGAAAACCTGCAAGCTGGCTATAGGCTATAAAGCTTTTTTCAAAAGTCAGCACTTCCTCACCTGGACCAACAAAAGTTTGAATGAGCCCGTCAATAATCCTTACAGAACCGGCACCGACAACAATATTTTTTAAGGTAACCCCACATTTATCAGCAAGTTTCGCTTTCAGCGCAACAGGATTTACTTCCGGGTATAAATAAACTTCTTTGTACTTTTGACGTATAGCATCTAATGCTAATGGCGAACAGCCATAACAGTTTTCATTGGCGGATAGTTTGATTGCTTCCATACCTGTTATTCAAAAATACTTTTACTGATGTTGAACAATACTTCCTTTCTGTACCATGCAGTGGCGCGGATGTCTGTTATGGGAGCTGCATAGGACAAAACTTTTTCTGCAAATTTCTCTTTTTCCTTGTGTGAAATATGCTTCAACTTTTTTCCGATTAAAAATTCACAAGCCTCTTTAGCAAAACGAATGGTAGGCGCCGAGGCTCCTATAGCAACACCTGCGTTAATGATATTTCCATGCTCATCCGTTTGAATATGGTATGCGATTGAAACTACAGAACATTCCATAGAACGCCTTGTTCCAACTTTAATAAATCCGGATAAAATATTTTTCGAAAGCTTGTTATTTACAGGAACTGAAATACTGTACAGTACTTCATTTGATTTCAAGACTGTTTTTCTTGGCCCCATAAAAAAATCAGTAACCGGAACCGTTCTTGTTTTTCCTGTTGTTCCAAGAATTTCACATTGAGCTTCCAGTGCAACCAATGCACAGGCAATATCACCGGAAGGAGATGCAGTACATAAATTTCCTCCAACAGTGGCTACCTGTCTGATTTGTGTGGAAGCAAGCGTTAATGCTGACTGATGAAGAACAGGAAAATTAATTTTCAGCTCTTCATTTATTACGATTTTATGTGCGGTAAACAAGGCTCCCAACCGGAATTGGTTGGTAGTCTTTTTTATTCCTGTAAACGATGCGTCTTTTACCTGCGAAAGATTTATAACAGTTAAATTTTCTTCCGGGTTCTTTTTCAGTTCCATCAATAAATCTGTGCATCCTGCCCCAAAGCGGAATTTTTCTTTTTGGAGGCTTTTTATTGTTCCAAGAAGTTCTTCAGTTGATGATGGATTAATTATTTCAAAGTTCATAAACTATGCATTTTATCAGTCCTCTTTTTTTCAGCAATCGCAAATAGTACTTTCTCCGGTGTGATAGGTAATTCAAGGAATTCCAAATCAAGCGCATTACATACTGCATTAGCAATGGCTGCTGCAGTTGGAATCAACGGGGCTTCACCGACACCTTTTGCTCCATAAGGCCCCTCCTTATCATTTGTTTCTATTGGATAAAAGTGGATTTCCGGTGTATCTGAAGCAGTAAGCATTTTATAATTGTGGAAATTGGGATTCAATATTCTCCCTTCATGCATCAATAACTCCTCAGTCAGGGCATATCCAACACCTTGCAAAATGCCGCCTTCGATTTGTCCGCCCAGTAAAAGTGGATTCAGCACTTTTCCTACATCCTGGGCTACATACACATCAAGTACTTTTACATTGCCGGTATAGGTATCCACTTCCACTGTAATCGCCTGTGAAGCGAAGGCATAAGTGCCTGAAACATTTCCCTTAAAATCCTTATCCTGGAATTTACTGGATGGTTCATAAAAATAGGATGCAATTGCCAGTTCATTCGGTTGGGAAAAATGCATTTCGCGAACTACTTTATCCAAAGCAATACTTTCATTTGACTTTAAAGAAATGATTTTATTTTCTGAATATTCAAAATCAGGATGGCTGGTTTTAAGCAACTCAGCGGTCTTCCTGTTCAATTTTTCTTTGAGGATTTTTATGGCACCAAGTAATGAATTACCCGCAACAAAACTTGTACGCGAAGCATGTACCCCTACATCCCAGGGCTTAACGTCGGTATCTGTATTGATAACTTTTATTTTTTTCAAATCAATGCCCAGTTCCTCCGAAGCTATCATAGCGAGCACCGTCTCAGACCCCTGCCCTATTTCATTGGAACCGGTGATAATGGTACAATAACCGTAAGGATCAATTTTCAATGTTGTACCACAACCATCGGACCGATAGATTTTCGCACCACCGCCGACATGCAACATTGAAGCAAGACCGATGCCTCTTTTGTGCCTTGAATCCTTGTTTGCTAAACTCTTCTTCCCGTAATGGCTTTTTGAAATAACAGTTTCCAGGCATTCTTTGTGACCACAGGTGTCATAGAGTAACCCTTGCCCTGTTACTTCACCTTTTTCATTTGCATTCAGTAAACGGATTTCTGCTTTGTCCATCCCAAGTTCATCAGCAAGCAGATCAATGACTCTTTCCAAAGCAAATGTGGCCTGTGGATTTCCGTAACCCCTGAAAGAACCGGCGAAAACATTATTTGTATAAACTGCCATTGCATTAAACCTGCATGCTTTCAGTTTATACAAGGATGAAAACGCCTGCATGATAACGAAAGGAGTTGTAGCCCCCCACGATGTATAAGCACCATTATCTTTTACAATATTTATTTCCCGGAACGTGAAATTCCCATGTTTGTCAACTCCGGCAGTCAGATCAATTACCATCGGTTGCCGGATAGGCGATGCAATAAATTCTTCTTCACGCGAATAAATGATTTGTACCGGTTTCCCTGTTTTTATAGAAAGCAAGGCGCAAATTGGTTCAAAGGGATGCATATCCAGCTTGCTGCCAAACCCACCACCAATAACAGGTTGAATAACACGAATATCTGAAGGGTTCATTTTAAGCGCATGAGCCATATCGCGTTGATAAAGGAACGGCACCTGGGTGGAACTGTATAGCAATAATTTCCTGTCAACATTATTATAACTGGCGGTAATGTTGCTTGTGGCCATACAAGCGTGGGTCATCCGTGGTAAAGTGAATCGCCTGGTTACAATGTGTTGGCTTTTCTTTTTTTCTTCTTCCAGGTTTCCATGCTCGTAATGGAATTTTTCAGCGATATTTTTATTTTCAAACTTTCCGCTGATAAATTTATTAATCTGCGGAGCGCTCTCTTTCAAAGCATCAAAGGCGTCATAAACTCCCTTTCTTATTTTGTATTTTACTTTTATTAACTTAAGTGCCTGCAGTGCAATTTCTTTGGTTTCTGCAGCGACAGCTGCAATTTCATCACGGGTACAATTTGCCTCGCCTTTTTTTAAGATAGGGTGATCTCGTTTGTAGCCAATATTATTAACATCCACATCATCCGCAGTAATCACGCAAATCACTCCGGGGAACTTTTTAGCTTCTGAAACATCAATAGACTCAATGATAGCAGAGGGATGTTCAGTGCGTAAAATTGCTCCGTATAGCATACCGGGCAATACAATGTCGTGTCCGTAAATTGCTTTACCGGTTACCCGAATATTTGCATCCTGCTTAGGAATTGGTTTCCCGATAACTTTTAATTCTTTTTTCATTCTGTTAATCTTCTTTTGCGAATAATTTTTCTGCTGCATCCACGATTTTTACATAGCCGGTACACCTGCATAAATTCCCTTCGAGGTATTTTTTAATCTCATCCCTGGTCGGGAATTCGCTCCTTATTTCTCCGGGAACATGCTGCGAGTTTTCATATTGATTCATCAATGCTTTTATTGACATAGCCATGCCTGAGGTGCAAAATCCGCATTGCACAGCTCCATGCTGCACCAGTGATTCCTGTACCGGGTGTAGTGAACCATCGCTATTTGTCAATCCTTCGATGGTTGTGATATTTTTCCCATTAGCGTTCACAGCAAGAAACAGGCAAGAATTAACAGGAGCGCCATTCACCAGCACGGTGCAGGCGCCACATTCACCTTCGTTACATCCTGGCTTTGTTCCTTTTAATTCAAAAAAATCCCGGATTAAATCAAGCAATACTGTTGATGCTTTTATTTTGCACGAAACCTTTTTCTCATTCAATGTGAAGGAGATTTCATGAAGCACTTCCATTTTAGTTTTATTATTTTTCAATTGCTCTTTCATAAAATGTTTTATGCTGATTGCTCTTTTAATTCATACGCTAAACCAAGGTTAAATGCATTTAATGTTTTGTCCTTATAATAACCTGTCACAGTAGCGTTAATTGCTTCATCAATCTTATTTGCCCTGAAAGGAAAATCTTTCATGCGCGTGGCCCTGCCAAGCTGGAATATATTGTACAGGACATGGTCAATGTTTTCAGGAAATTCCTTAATAAATACAACTTCCCGGCATTGTTCTCCGAGATAATTTACAAATACATTCACATCAGGATATTCAGCCATTTGGGCATTTACGGAATATGGCTGAACACGGTAATTACCGAAAATAACACTGCTGTTTTTATGTAAGTATGGAAGACATCTTTGTGTTTCCAATGGCTCAAGACCAATAAGTAAATCAACTCCTGCTTTGCCAATAAAACCGGTGCAATGTTCTCCCAATCCGATTCCAGATGTAACAACCCCGCCACGCTGCGAAAGCCCATGAATTTCGCTGACATTTACGGGAATATCTGAAAGCATGGCTGCCTCCACAATAATGTTGCTCAGGTAAACAATTCCCTGTCCACCTACTCCTGCAATCAATATTTTTTTTATCATATTCATATTGTCTCTACAGGTTCAAATTCTGCTTCTGCTACCGTCTCCCAATGAATTGCATTATTCGGACAAACATCTATACACAATCCGCAAAGAGTACAGCGGTCCATATCAATCTGCACTTTACCATTTACTTTAACCATAGCAGGGCATCCGAAATTATCAATGCAATGATTGCATTTCTGGCAGGATTGAAAGAGATTATACTTTTCAATTTCCAGATTAATATTACCGTCAATAATTGTGCTTCGTAATTCAATGGTTGGGGCCGGATTGGTATTCAAACGCTCCAGCGCTTTTTCGCCTTCGTATCCAAATTTGTATCCTTCCAATAGTTTCCGAATGCCAATAACTGCCTTTTTACCAGATGCAATAGCCCCTATAACACTCATGTTATTTCCTGAACTGATATCACCTGCCACAAAAACATTTTTGTAGCCGGTAAAACAGCTATCACTTTTCACTCTTAAATTTTCATCTATATTAAAGTGCGTAATAGCTGGTAGCTCTGTAGTTTGGCCTATTGCTGTAATTATATAGTCACAATGTAATTCCCGAAGGATATGTTTAGAAAGATAGCCGTGAAGTGATATGTTTATTTTTTCACCAATAAGGGAGCAGGCCTTAACATAACTATCTGCAAAAAAATCTATGCCTTCTTCCCTGGCATGCTTTACCTCTTCTGCAAAGGCGGGCAATAAGTTTTCGGTTTCAATACAGGAAATAATAACCGTATTATCCTGGCATATTCTTTTTACAGACCTCGCTGCATCAACAGCACTGTTACCTCCCCCAATGATTAAAACAACTGAACCATCTTTAATTATATTTTCGCCCTGGTTATAAGATTTTAAAAAGGCTAGCGCATCCATTCTTTTATCAACCGGAATATTGTCTTCAATAATATCAAGCGTCTTCGCTTTATTCATTCCTATTGCGAGGATAACAGAATCATACTCATCTGCTAATTTTTCAAGAAAAATTTCCTTACCAAGGGCCGTATTAAATTGAAACTTCACGCCCATTTCCGCTAATTGTGTCGCTTCATAGTCAAATCCAGCTTTATCCATCCGGAATGTGGGAATAGCAAAAGTGACCATTCCGCCGGCTTTGTTTTCCTTTTCGAAAATGGTTACCTCATAACCCGACTGAACCAAATCATAGGCTGCACTTAGTCCTGCCGGCCCGGCACCAACTATGGCTACCATTTTATTTTTCCGGATGGCATCCTTGGCTCTTTTTATAGGCTGAGAAAAATCCCGGAAATTTTCGTCAATAGAGGATACTAAGTGTTTTAATTTCTTTATAGGCACCACATTTTTTTCATTAGAAAAGAGCTCACAGGGACGGTGGCAGATGTCACCGCAGGTTCTGGCAAATAACATTTTATCGCGAACTATTTCTACTGCCGATTTGTAATCACCTTCAAGTATAGAATTGAAGAATCCATGATTGCAAATATTCGCAGGGCAAAGCTGTTCGCTGCCAGGAATGGAAATCTCCGCAAGCAATTTTGCTTTGGCCCTTGATAAATTATTTTTGGGGGCATAACACCTGGAACAGGAAAGTGCAACATCTTCATGATTTTCGCAGGAATTGCAACGAGCAGGATCAACGACAATTTTCATCTTCTTATCAATCCTGTCTTTAAAATCAGGCAGGAAAATACACGGAGCCTTTGAAACTAAAACTGACACACCATTGTGAGCCATAGCTTTATTTACTTTCTCAAAACTATCATGGATGTTGAAAGGATTGATTGTTTCAACTACTTCAACACCCAACCCTTTAATCAGTGTTGGAATATCAATTTCGTGGTATTTAGGCACACGAACTGCTCCCGGATGCGACTGATGCCCGGTCATTCCTATTGTTCGGTTATCAAAAATAATTACGAGTATATTAGCCCTTGTATAAATTGCATTTACAAGAGAGGAAAGTCCGCTGTGAAAAAATGTTCCATCGCCCAACAGGGCAACTACTTTTCTGCTTTTTTCCGAGTCATGAAAGGATTCGTATAAGCCTTGCGCCATGGAAATACTCATACCCATGTGATTTATGGTGTCAATCATTTTTAGAGGCGGGAGTGCGCCTAGCCCGAAACAGCCAATATCGCCGCACATAATTAACTCACTATGTTCTCTCGGTATTGCAAGTTTAAGCAGGTAATAGGTAGCTCTGTGCGGACAACCGGCACATAAGGTTGGCGGGCGTTGTGGTAATTTATCGAGAAATATTTCAGGGTTGTCTAATGGAATATTTTTATTTTTCTCAAAAAGAGTTTCCGAAAAATCTCCTAGAACTTTTGTAATCAGATCTATTGAAAATTCGCCTGTGACAACCAAATCTGAAAAACCTTTTCCGTAAATGTTTACTGTAAGGTTATTTCTCTGGGCAATATTCCGCACAGCATTTTCGACAAATGCATCCAGTTCTTCCAGTATCAGTATTTTTTTAAAACCTTTCTCCAGGAATGCAAGGACTTCTTTTTCCGGGAATGGATGGATTAAGCCAAGATCGAGAAGATTGACATTTTTCGAGAAATTATTCTGATAAAGAATTTCCGTTGCATAAGCGGTTGCCACACCGCTGCTGATAATTCCCAGATCATTGTTACTTCCGTTTAGTATTAGTCTGCTGTTATCTTTTAAAAGTGAAAGAACACTTTCTGATTTCAATTTATCCAGCAAACGAGAATGTGCAGTAGCAGTACGCGCAGGAATATTGATGTATTCCGGTAAACGCTCAAATTGAGCTATGCGATGTTCATGATTGATATTTCCGTAAGTAACAATTCCACGTGTATGCGAAACGCGTGTGGTTGTACGAACAATCACTGGCAGTTTTATTTTCCCTGAAAGTTCAAACGCCTGTTTTATCATTTCAAAAGCATCGCTAGGAGTTGCAGGATTTAACATCGGTACAGATGCCATAGGTCCCCAATAACGTGAATCCTGTTCGTTGGAACTGGAATGGCAGCCCGGATCATCACACACCACAATTACTAATGGAGCGCCAATTGTTTGGTAAGTCACAGACATTAATGGGTCGCTAGCCACATTCATTCCCACATTTTTCATAACACACAAGGCGCTTCGGTTCCCAATGGAATAAGCTATCGCCTTTTCAAGGGCAATTTTTTCATTGATGCTATATTCAAAATAAACCGGGTCAGAAGTGAGTTCGGGATATTTTTCTTTATTTGAAGGGTTAGTCTGGAAGCTATTTACATGATTAAAAATTTCTGAAATTTCTGTTGACGGGGTTCCGGGATATGCAAATACACCATTTACGCCAGCTTCCAAAGCCGCACGGGCAATACCTTCGTTGCCCATCACACAAGTCTTGTATGGTAAAAAATGAGGCGTTAATATTTTGACGGTGCGGTCTATCATTTTATATCACGTTGTTTTTTTCCAGGCTCATAATTTCATCTTCAGAAAATCCTATTTCCGAAAAAACTTTTTTATTCTGCTCTCCAAGACATGGCGCGCAGGATAAAGTGTTGTTATTCTTTTTCAAAAATTCAGTTTCAATGGAAGAAGGAAAAAGTGAAACAGTTTTCCCGTTTGGCATTGTCGTTTTCACCATTTCTTTTGAAACAATTTCCATTGATGCAACATCTTTAATTGAATTGACTGGGGAAACGGAAAGATTAATACTTAAACACAAGTCTGAGAATTCTTTGGTCGTATAATTATTTGTATGCGTACCTATTTCTTTATAGATATTTTCTTTGTCGTTCATCCTTCCCTGGTTAGTCTTGCGCTCAGTTTTCCCAAGCGTTTCAAATCCGCTAAGCGAAGTGAATTTTGCCCATTGGGAATCATTTCCAATAGCGAGATAAACCATACCGTCTTTAGTGGGATATACATTACATGGAATGAAACTCCGGTGTTCGTTTCCACTTCGTGTAAATAATTCATTCTCACTGTTTACAAATTCCAATTGAGGCAAAGCGGTAATCAGCCAGGAAGCAGCGCATTGCGCCATTGAAATATGAATTTCTTTCCCCTTACCGGTACTATTCTTATCAAGCAAGGCTAATAATACCTGTGTAAATGCTTCATCACCTGCTTTTAAATCAATAATCGGAATTCCGCAGGGAACCGGTTTTCCACCAGTTTCACCGGTTAAATAAGTATAGCCCATTAATGCCTGCAATGCCGGGTCATAACCTGCTCTGTCGGGATAGTCAGGGCCCATTGCGGAAATACCGCACCATATAAGATCTGGATTAGCTTCTTTCAGGGATTCAAAATCAATTCCGAGTTGCTTGTAACGTTTAGGCAAAGTGTTACACATAAAAACATCTACCTTCAATTCCCGGATTACTTTTTTAAGCAATTCCTGACCTTCCTTCTTCTTCAAATTTATAGTAATCGCTTCCTTGCCAATGTTGGGAGCTATGTAATAAGAATGTAAGTCATGATATCCTAAATCAGCGCCTATATAACGATTCGGGTCGCCGGCATTACTACCGCCATCTTCCGCCGGAGTTTCCACACGAATAACCCGCCATCCCTGGTGTACCATCCGTTCCGTTGAAAATGGTAATGCTAAAGCCTGTTCTAAACTTAAAACTGTTATTTTATTATTCATTTAAATTTATATAATTTAATGACAATATGATGAATATTGTGCATTTTATTTAAAGGACATAAAAGTCTTGCAAATTACTTTTAAGTAATTAAAGGATGTATGACGTAAATCAGGTTTTATAACAGAAAAGGTAAAACTTCAATTCAATATGGCATGTTATCGAATAATCAAAAAACAGCCAATAGCAAGGTTTTTAGTTACATTTGTTTTGCAAAACTAAATGAAAACTATATGAGATATTTTATTAATACTAAAAGAAGACAAAGTGATATTGATAAATCACCTGATAAACTCACAAAAAGAGAACTTGATAATCTTCAAATAGAAGCTGGAAAGAAAGCGCAAGACGAATATGAAAAGGCTCTCAAAAAAGCTAAAATATCTTTTAAGAAGAGATAGGATATTCAATATGCTTAATTGGATTTTGGAACATCAATTTTGGGTTTGAATAATAATTTCCATAAACGGGGTATTAATACCCATAGTGAAATGCCTATTATTGAACCTGATAGGAAATAAGCCCAGATAGCAATAATTCAATAAATGTGCCTGGTAAAAATCAAACATTTGCGAAGTATAATAAACACCAGCTACTACCGTTGCAACAGCAATCCACCTATTTGTTGAGAGCAAATTTTTTTGTATTTCTGATGTAACCACACTACCTCTTAATAGCCTATCGCTTAAATCTTGTCTTTCATTTTCTTTTGCTTTTTGTTGATTTTCCCATTTAACAAATTCGTTATAGCTACCTTTTTCTATTAATGTTCTACCTCTTTTATTAAATTTATACTGCTTTTCATCTATTTGTTTAATTAATCCATTTTTCTTTAATAATTCCAAAATCCTTGTTTTACTATATGGGTCAGTTATTTTCAATTTTCTTTGTTCGGTTACAGGTTTAAAATACTCTAACCATTCCTTTTGAAAGTCAATTATACCATAAGGGCTTATTTTATTTATTATTAAATCCAATATTATATAATCTTTTATTTCTTTGTCAGGTATTGCATCAATAATAAATTCATTTTGTATCAGATTACTTTGCTCTCTTCCCAAATCTGTAATAGAATAAATATCCGACTGCTGTATAAAGGCAACCCCACCTCCAACTTTATTGTCATTCCTATGATTGATTAATTTAGCCTTAGCTAATTCGCTTAAAATAATTTTAAGGTCATCATTAAAATCAGTTGGTTTTATATTAAGTATTCCAGAAATAGTTTTAAGCAAATCATCATAAATCCATTCACCAAAATGATAATTTACTGGGTATTTATGCAAAAAACGTAAAACAGCATCTTTTTTATTTTCTTTAGTTTCAGGCATTGTTATAATACATTTTAGTTTCACACCATAAATATAATAAATCACTTTACTTCTTTGGAATAATTATATACATTTACTGCAAACTAAATATATGGGAGATTATTTTCTAATTTTAGCGATTGTGGTAATTGTTTCATTCGTGATACAAATAGCTTTAATATGGTCTGTATTCAATATGCGCAATCATACAGAAAAGCAAACTATAATATTAGTATCTGCAATAAGATTATTATCAAAAATTGCACAAAATACTGGAACCGATAAGGATGAAGTGAATAAATTATTAGAAGATTTGAATAAAAAATTGTAATACCAGTATGATATTAGTCATTTACATTTCTGAAAAATATCTGTAAATTGGGACTATGCTAAAAGAAAACAAAAGGTATGAAACGAAAAAATGGATTATCAGATAATGAGGTAATTGAAAAAACCAGGAAGGTTGCTATTGCCAGAAGAAAGGCCCTTCTTAAAAAAATTAATTATGACCCAAAACAGGCTGCTAAAGCATGGAGCGATATAGCTGGTGTTTGGGAAAACAGAATTGATATTGATGCTATATCTGTAAGAAAAGAGGCATGGTTAAAATAGTTTCACGCAAAGCTCGCCAAGTACGCAAAGATTTTTTAGTAAATATATTTTTCAGTTACGCAAAGACCTATAAGTTATTGGCAATCCTGTGAATTCCATCTTTTATCAAGAGCACATTGAAATTTACTAATAAACCTAATTTCATTTCGCTCAATCTTAAATAAGTTAATAGCACTTTGTGATGAATAGGAGCTAAGGCTTCAATGGATTTTAATTCAACTATTACTTTTTCTTCCACAATAATATCTGCCCGAAAACCCAAATCCATTTTTATTTCATCATAGATTACCCCAATACCCGGTTGTCTTTTGTAACTAATACCCGCTTTATCCAGTTCATAACAAATAGCCGCCTCATAAACAGATTCAAGTAAGCCAGGACCAAGCGTCTGATGTACTTTTAAAAAGATATTTACCAATATTCTGGCAATTTCATTTTCTGTCATAATCCATTGTGTGCCTTACATATTTTACGAAAATTTTTCCGCCATTCTCCTTTGCGAACTTAGCTTTATACCTTTTACAAAAAAAACCTTTGCGTGCTTTGCGAACTTTGCGTGATACCTTTTGTCAAAATCCTTTGCGCGACACTCCTAAAAGAATATCGGTTCATCATATTCCCCATACACTTCTTTCAATACACCAATAATTTCTCCTACCGTCGCATATTCCTTCACTGCTGCAATAATAGAAGGCATCAGGTTGGCATTGTTTAAAGTGTCTTCTTTAACTGTTGCTAATAGTTGATTAACCAGCACATTATTTCTTACAGCCCTTTTCTTTATTAATTTCTTTACCTGGTTATTTGCAGCTTCTATATTGTAGGGATGAAATTCTACCGTCCTCTTTTCCTCTTCCTTCTTGTAGCAATTCAATCCAACTTTTAAAATTTTGCCATCCTGCATGGCTTTCTCCCGTATGTATGCCTGCCTTGAAACTGCTTCCTGTACTTTTCCGCTTGCAACACCTTGAATTATTCCACCCTGCTCATCAACCTTCGTCATTTCTTTTATTATTGCTGATTCCATTTCGTTGGTGAGGGTTTCGATATAATAAGAGCCTCCCAGTGGGTCAACTGTATCGCAAATCCCCATTTCCTCAATCATTATCTGCATGGTGCGCAATGCTATTTCTGCTGATTTTTCTGTGGGAATGGTAAAGGCTTCATCATAAGTACAAAGCGCCATAGTCTGCGTACCGGAAAGAGCGCTAATCAATGCGTAATAGGCTGTACGCACAATATTATTCTCGGGTTGTTCCTTAGTAAGCCCGGCGCCACCACCACCTGCTATCATCCGCAACCAGCATGATTCCTCTTTTTTTGTCTGGTATTCTTCCCTCATTATTTTTGCCCACAATCTTCTTCCCGCCCTGAACTTCGCTATCTGCTCAAATAAATTACCGTAAATATCAAAGTTGAAAGAAAGCCGCGAAGCAAATTCATCAATATCAATTCCCCGTTTCATGGTTTCATCCGAATAGGCCTTAGCAATGCAAAAAGCATAAGCCATTTCCTGCACTGGGTTTGCACCTGATTCACGTATGTGGTATCCGCATACACTTACGGGAGAGTATTTCGGAACATTTTGGGCACAATATTCAATCGTGTCCACCACCAATTTCACTGATTTGTCAACCGGGAAAATCCATGTTCCTCTTCCGATAAATTCTTTCAGAATATCATTTTGTGCAGTGCCACGAAGACTTTTCAGGTCATACCCTCTTTTTTCAGCAAGGGCAAAATACATCGCAATCAAGACAATCGCTGATCCGTTAATAGTCATGGAAACTGTAATCTTATCCAGATCAATTCCGTTAAATGCAATTTCAAAGTCTTCCAGCGTATCAATTGCCATTCCAACTCTGCCTACCTCTCCAAGAGCCCTTGGATCATCGGAATCCAGTCCGCATTGAGTGGATAAATCAAATGCTACATTTAATCCCGTTTGTCCGTTTTTAATTAAAAAGTTAAAGCGCTCATTAGTTTCCTCCGGAGATGCAAAGCCTGCATATTGCCTGATAGTAAACGGACGTTTGCGGTACATTAATGGATGAATACCCCGTGTGAAAGGATATCGTCCCGGCAATTCTTCCTTAAAGTCAGGTATAATTTTATACTCGTCCTGGTAGGTGTATAGCGGCTTCACTTCCAATCCCGATTCGAGAAACACCTTTTTTATTTCTTCCTTTTTACTATTTACAACTTTAGCTTCCATTTCTTATTATTTTTTGAAATTGCTAATGTATCCCACGACCGTATCTATTTGGGTTCCTGTTGGGAATGCTTCTAACGCACCTGTTTTACGAAGCGCTTCTACATCTTCTGCCGGAATATTTCCACCCACTATCCACGGAATGTTCAATTTGCTTTTTCGCATTTCTTCATTCAGTTTTTCACACAGAATCTGGTGAGTGCCTGAAAGAATGGACAGTCCGATAATATCCGGGTTCTCGTCTTTCGCTTTCTGTACAATTTCTTCAATGGATTTTTTCAAACCCGTATAGACCACCTGGTGCCCGGCTTCCTTAAGCGCATGCGCCAGCACTTTCACACCAACATCATGACCATCAAGTCCGGGCTTTGCTAAGAGTACTTTCATGAAACTTTATTATTGTCTTTGAATAATATTCACTGTATGGAAATTCATTCTCCTCAAAAAATATCAGTTCATCTGATGTTCCAGTTTAACAATCTCCATTCCTCTGGCAATTGCTTTTTCATTTTCCGGAATTGTATTATGATGACGAAGTGGCAACGATTTCTCAAGCCCTTTGCGCATATATTCCGGTTCAATTAAGGGTTTTAATTTTAAAAATGCACCTAATACCAGCATATTAAACACTTTCTTTAATCCTAATCTTGCAGCTTCATCGGCCGCGTCAATGGTATAAATATTGATATCGGTTCTTTCAGGATGACGAACAATCCCATTGGGATCGTAAATAAGAACCCCGCCTGGCTTAACGGAGCTTTCAAACTTATCCATTGATTGCTGATTCAAAATAATGGCTGTATCAAACTTGTTTAATATCGGGGAACTAATACGCTCATCACTTATGATGACGGTTACATTAGCTGTTCCACCGCGCATTTCAGGACCATAAGAAGGAAACCAGCTTACTTCTTTATTTTGCATCATTCCTGAATAGGCGAGGATTTTACCCATTGATAAAACACCTTGACCACCAAATCCGGCAATAATTATTTCTTCGGTCATTTTTTTAATTTTTTTTGATAATTCAATAATTTGGAAATCTGATCAGCACATTTTCTATGCTATTTATTTCGGAACTTTAATATCACCAAGGGGATAAAAGGGGAACATATTTTCTTCCATCCATTTATTGGATTCCAATGGCGTCATTTTCCATCCCGAATTACAATTGGAAACAATTTCCACAAAGCATAATCCTTTATTTAATTTCTGATACTGAATTGCTTTTTCAATTGCTTTTTTTGCTTTACGGACACTTGCCGGTGTGTGTACTGCCTGGCGGGTCACATAATAGGTGCCGGGAAGGTTGGCAATCAGTTCGGTAATTTTTAACGGATATCCCATTGTTGCCGTATCTCGTCCAAAAGGAGAAGTAGCCGTTTTCATTCCGGGTAATGTTGTTGGGGCCATTTGCCCGCCGGTCATTCCATAAATTCCATTGTTCACAAAAAATATAGTGATGTTTTCACCCCTGTTGCAGGCATGAATAGTTTCTCCTGTTCCGATAGCGGCAAGGTCTCCGTCGCCCTGGTACGTGAATACAAATTTATCAGGATACAGCCTTTTTATTCCGGTTGCAACAGCCGGCGCTCTTCCGTGTGCGGCCTGCTGCATATCAATATCCATAAAATCGTATGCAAGTACCGAACAACCGACTGGAGCAACCCCAATAGTATCCGCCTGTAAATTCATTTCTTCAATGGTTTCCATAATCAGGCGGTGAGCAGTACCATGTCCGCACCCGGGACAATAGGAAAGCGCAGCATCTGTAAGCAAACAGGTTCTATGGTAAACCATGTTTTCCGGTTGGCATATTTCTTCACTAGTAAGTAGCTGGCTCATATCTCTTTTCTTTTTTAGAATGAATAAAATTTTGTTCAAGAACATTCAATACTTCATCAGGCGCAGGTATAATACCGCCAAGACGGCCATAATGCTCAACGGGAACTGCTCCATTTACTGATAACCTTACATCTTCTACCATTTGGCCGGCACTCATTTCAATTGCCTGCATACCCTTTACCTGTTTTGCTAACCTTGCCAACTCATTTGTTGGAAATGGGAAAAGGGTAATTGGGCGCAGCAAACCGACTTTAATTCCGCGCGCTCTTCCAAGCATTACGGCTTTCTGACAAATACGGGCGCTGGAGCCATAAGCAACAAACAAGTATTCAGCGTCATCACACATAAATCGTTCAAAACGAACTTCTGTTTCCTGGATGTGCTTAAATTTTTTCTGGAGGTTCTGATTAATTATTTCCTGTTTTACCGGATTGAGATCCAACGATGTAATAATATTCCTCTCCCTGTCTGGTGTTTTTCCTGTTGTAGCCCACGGATATTTTTTTACAATTTCGGCATCGGCCAAACGAGGTATTTGTTCATCTAATTCCACTTTTTCCATCATCTGGCCAATGGCGCCGTCAGACAGTATCATTACCTGGATACGATGTTTGAAAGCAAGGTCGAATCCGAGTTTTGCAAAGTCATACATTTCCTGAACAGATGCAGGCGCCAATACGATCATTTTATAATCACCATGCCCTCCGCCTTTCACTGCCTGAAAATAATCGGATTGTGAGGGTTGAATAGTCCCTAAACCCGGGCCTCCGCGAACTACGTTAACCAACAGACAGGGCAATTCCGTTCCCGCCATAAATGAAATGCCTTCCTGCATGAGACTGATCCCGGGACTTGAAGAAGAAGTGATTACTCTTTTACCTGCAGCCGCGCCGCCATATACCATGTGAATAGAAGCAATTTCACTTTCCGCCTGCAATACAATCATACCGGTGCGTTCCTTTGTGTTGTTTGCCATTAGATATTCCAATATCTCCGATTGAGGAGTAATCGGATAACCGAAATAGCCGTCACATCCGGCGCGAATAACGCCTTCGGCCAATGCTTCATTACCTTTCATTAATCTTATATCCTTCATGTTCTGAATTTATTTTTTGTGATTAATTTAATTTTACCCTGTAAACTGTTATAGCGCCATCAGGACAAACCAATGCACAATTCGTGCAGCCATTACAATCCTCATTTGTACTGGAGGCATAGTGATACCCCTTACTATTTAAATTTGGAGACATTGCAATAGTTTGCTCTTTACATACCGGAACGCATAATTCACAGCCTTTGCACCTTTCGGTATTTACTACTATTTCACCCTTTACTTTTGCCATACGATTTATTTTAAGAGTTATATACTGTACCTTATTTCTTGCTTGTTTATTAAAATCAGTTTAACTGCATTCAATCCATTTCAAACTAATTTCAGGTGGGCTTTTACCCATTGATTTAAAGGACTGCAGCAGTAAAAAAAACATTTTGTGCGCACTCATATTTATCAATATTTTATTTCTCCAAAATAATCACCGAAGCAATAGCTCCGGGCCCACCGATATTATGTGTCAGTCCTCTTTTTGCATTTTTTACCTGGCGCTCTCCAGCGTTTCCGCGAAGATGATTAGCCACTTCAACGACCATCCTTATTCCTGTAGCACCAACCGGATGTCCGCAGGACAACAAACCACCACTCACATTTACCGGAATTTTACCGCCCAACCGGGTTTCATTTCCTCTAATCAAATCTTTCGCTTCGCCTTTACCACATAAACCCAGGTCTTCGTAAGTGAGTAGTTCAACAATAGAAAAACAATCATGCACTTCAATCAAATCAAGTTCATCAATTGGCTTTGTGATTCCTGCCTGTTTATAAGCCATCTTTGCTGCAGTACGTGTTGCTTCAAAAGAAAGAAAATCGTGGTTTGGGTCGAAGAAAGGCAAATCCCAGCCGGTGGACACGGAAAGTCCTATCCCCTTAATGAAAATCGGATTGTGTTTCAGTTTGTCAACATCCTCAGCCCTAACCATGATAACACAAGCTGCGCCATCTGTCGTAGGGCAACTATCCATTACTGTAAGCGGGTCTGAAACCATGGGAGACAACATCACTTCTTCCAGTGAACAACATTTCTGATGATGCGCTTTTTTATTGAATGAGCCGTGATAATGGTTTTTTACGGAAATGGCGGAAATATCTTCACGTGTTACTCCAAACTCATGCATCATCCGGTTGGCATAAACGGCAAATGTTCCTGCGGCGGTAAATCCTTTTTGTAAAAATGGATGTCCGTATTCCACCATCATCTTTACTATTGAATCCTGAGGCTGCCGGTCTCTAAGTTTTTCAACTCCCAGGGCCATTGCCACATCACATTCCCCTGCCCGAAGTGCATTCGCGGCATTGCGAATAGCATCAGCACCGGAAGCGCAATAATTTGATACCCGCGTAACAGGTATATTATACATCGAAAGCGGCTCGCACAAATCCATACCACTTCTTCCTTTGAAAACGCCTATTTCAGGGAAAGCGGTAGAAAGCCATGCAGCCCCGATATCATCCATTGAAATCTGCGCATCATTAACCGCCTGCAATGCTGCATCCCGCACTAAATCGTCATAACTCTGATGAAACAGCTCACCAAATTTTGTAACGCCAATTCCTATTATCGCTATGTCGGTTTGTTTTTTCATAATTGTATTGCCTTCCAGAAATAATTTGGTTTCGCATCATTTTCTATCATTTTCCGCAACACTAATTTTACTTTTGAACCTATTTCCAATTTATTTTTTTCAGGATACATGGTATCCGTTTGCTGCACGGTCATTCTTCCACCTCCGTCCAAATCAATTACCACCATTGTAATTGGCGGAAATGAAGCAGGGAAATAATGTTCGCTGGTTACTGCATAAACAGTACCGGTATTCGCCAATTGAACTTCCGAAAATTTATCCGTTTTACATTTCTTGCATCGGGCTGATTTCAAATAATACATAGTCCCGCAATGCTCACACTTCAACCCTTTCAGATACAATAAGGTGTCTTTCTCCCGTTCCTGCATCATTTCTGATGAGAACATTTCTTTCGTTTTGTATTTTACTGAACTGAAATTTCCGGCTTTTCGCAACAACAAATAATCCTGGTAGGAATTCACCAAATCGTAATTACTTAATTTTTCCTGCAAAGATTTGCGCTCGCCTGCTGATTTGCTTTTTATCTCGAAAATGTTTGTGCCATTGGTATAATCCGCTAGCAGTATATTTTTCTTCCCGTTCTCCAGTTCATTTAACAATAGAAGTAAGGCATGAGGAGCACCTGTATTACCGATTTTCGAGGTAAGTGTATCTCTTGCAAATTGTTTTTCATCAAATCCTGCTTTTGAAAAAATCCCTCCTGCCATTCGGGCGTACAACGAATTGAGCACAATTGCATCATACGATTTTGGATCAGACACTGGCGTTTTCAACAAAGAAGTAATATTATTCTTAAATCCTGCGTCACGGCTGAAACGAGGGTCATACTGAACGTATTTATCCTTGTAAGAAAATTCTTCGGCAAATGAAGAACTAAATGATTTTGCAAAAGTTATTTCAGCAAGTCCTTTATCATTACCCAATAAAATGGAACAGGCCGCATGGCCAAAGGGAGTTGATAGCTCTCTCCCGATTCCCGGAAAGTCAACATCAGCGGAAACAACTAAAATGTTCTGGTATTTTCCTGAATCAATTAAATCGTTTGCCAGTAGCAATGCATCTGTTCCGCTCCTGGAAGAATTAACAAAATCAAGCGCCAAAATACCTTGTGGGAGATTTAAATAATCCGCAAGGAAAGATGCATGGTAACGGTTATGAAAAACAGGAGTAGCCGTTGCGAAAATTATTCCGTCTATATTGTCTTTAGGAATGTCACGAACTGACTGGTAAGCCAAAGTGATAATATCTTCATCGGAAAAACAAACTGCCTTCATCACCCCTTTTTTCCCTTTTGGGTGTAGTACGCTATCCTCAATTCTGAATTGAGGTAACGCTATTCCGTATGATTTTATGTAGCTCACAATCCTAATTCCTTTGCTATGTTAATTTTCAATATTTCCGATGTGCCTCCTCCAATAAGGGTGAACCGCGCATCACGTAAGTATCTTTCAATGTTATATTCTACGGCATATCCATAAGAAGCAAGAACACGCGATGCCTGGTCACAGATATTGTTTGCGATTTCCGAAGCATAGAGTTTGGCAATCATAGCTTCTTTTTGACGCGGCAAATTTTTATCACTTAATTCGGCAGCATGCAAAACATAGAGTTTCGCAGTTTCCAATTGCACATCCATGTCTGCAAACTTCATTTGTATAGCCTGAAATTTACCTATTGGCTTACCAAATTGGGTCCGTTCTTTGGCGTATTTCAATGCGTCTTCATAAGCGGCAGTAGCTATTCCAATAGCCAGTGCAGCGGTCATTATTCTTATTTCAGCAAGAATTTCTCTGAGGCATTTTGTTCCTCCACCTATTTCACCAAGCAGATAATTTTTGGGGAGCTTTACATCTATAAAAGCAACTTCACTGGTAACGGAACCACGCACGCCCATTTTCTCAATACTTTTTCCAATCATCACGCCTTCGAGATTAGAGGGTACGAAAAATATGGAGAGTTGTTCGTGATTATCTGTGCGGGCCAGTACAGTAAAAAAATCTGCCACTGGAGCAGACGTAATCCATGTTTTTTGGCCATTTAAAACAAATCCATCATCTGTAACCCTCGCAATCGTTTTCACAGCCATTAAATCACTTCCGGCATTGGGCTCCGTCATACAAATACCCCCAATCTTGTTCCCTTCAAGCGCTTCAGCAAAATATTTTTCTTTGATCTCCTTATCTCCAAAACGATACAAAAAATAAGTTCCCATGAGCGATTGCATGGTACAACATGCCGCCAGTGACAATGACCCACGGGCCAATTCCATTACTGCAAGCGAATAAGAGACAATATCCAAACCGCTACCGCCTGCACTTTCCGGATAACGCATCCCGTAAAAACCAAGAGCGCCAACCTGTTTGAATAATTCCATTGGGAATTTCTTCTCCTCATCAATTTTTGCGGCAAGCGGCTTCACCACCCTGTCGGAAAAGTCCCGGAAAGTTTGCTGAATTTGTTTTTGTATGTCTGTTAATTCAATCATTTTAATTCAATAGTTACCTTTATATGCTACTCCTTTGCGGCCTTGATCTTTACTTTCTGCCATTTCCCATCAACTTTACATTGCGTCTTTGCGCCTTTGCGAGCGACTTTTTTCACCTCACATGATCTATTCCGGTATTACCGCTGTGGCTTCAATTTCAATTACCGCCGGATGGTCAAGAAGATCAACAACGAAAATCATACTCATACATGGATAATGATTGCCCATTAATTCCTTCCAGATTTTCCCGATTTCTCTTCTTGTTTCAAGGTATTGGTTTCTGTCTTTGCAAAAACAGGTCATCCTGCATATATCATCTGGTCTTCCCCCAGCCTGCTCTACAATGGCAATAATATTTTTCAGCGCCTGTTCAAATTGCGGGACCAGTTTTTCGCTTGCAAATTTTTCTTCTGCCGACCATCCTACCTGTCCCGCTATGAATAACATTCTTCCTTTTCCAGCGAGGATACCGTTTGAATATCCTTTAGGTTTTACCCATCCATCAGGAAGAATTGTTTCGTGTTTCATTTATCTTTATTTTAATCCGTAAATATTTTTTGCAGCATCCTTACTCACTACCTCGTTTTTCACATCCTGTTTTAGTTTATCTCTATCTCTTTTTTTCGGGCTTCCGTATCCTCCTCCTCCTCCCGCAATCTGGGAATAGAGTGTTCCATCGGGGATTCCATGAATCATATCCTTGCTCATTGGAATTAGTTTCTTTCCGCCCCTTCCCGGATATTTCAATTCAATTTTATTCAGTACGCTTCCTTTACCTCCGAATAAACCATAATTAGGTTCTACGTCTCCATCTCCGAAAACCACCATGGTAGTATCTCCACCCCGAAGCAAAATCTGTGTAGTTGTTCCCAAACCTCCGCGCCACTGCCCTGCCCCACCCGAATCTTTTAAATATTCATGTTGTATAATCAAATGAGGCGTTTGCTGTTCATACATCTCGTAATCCTGATCAAGAACACCACCAGATGCATCAATCATTCCGATATGGTCATAACCATCATCATCTTTCAGCGCACCGCTACCACCTTTCAAACCGAGGAAGCAGATGTCAACATATTTTTTATCCGTACGGGGATGAATTCCTGTAAAAAGAGAACAAAGCAGATGATTCCATCCGGCTGTAATTCTATCTGGTACCGCCGGACCAAGCGCCTTGAAAATGGAATCAGCAATCTGCGGACAAAGATGATTTCCGAAAGTAGTAGCCGCAGGATAGGATGCATTCAGGATCGTTCCTTCAGGAACAATATATTTCAATGGCTTTATCATTCCTTCGTTATGCGGAATGTTTGGATTTACCATTTGCAAAAATGTGAGCGTAATAGCAGAACAGGTGGATGTATAAGCTCCGTTTACAAAACCCTTTGTCTGCGGTGATGACTTTGAAAAATCAAAAATTATTTCATCCTTCTTAACGGTAATTTTTGCACGGATCGGAAATTTACTACCCTTGTGTTTACCATCATAATACACCATGCTTTCCCCCTCATACACACCGTTCGGAATACTCTTTATTTCCGCGCGCATCATTTTTTCTGTTGAATCAAATAATGCCTGTTTGTGCGCTTCAAAAACTTCCATGCCATACTTCGCTACAAATGCCTGCAATCTTCTTTCACCAAGCGTACATGCCCCTATTTGAGCCTTGATATCTTCCTGCACCATTTGCAGTCGGATATTTGCAAATATCAGGTTCCACACATCTTTTCGCAGATTTCCTTTCTCGTATAATTTAACGGCGGGAATACGAATGGCTTCCTGCCAAACCTCTGTAGCATTTGGATTGTACCCACCCTGCACAGCCCCGCCAATATCTGCCTGGTGCCCTTTTGCCGCCGACCAACCGACTAAAATATTATTGTGAAATATGGGTTTGAAAATCGCCACATCGTTATTCTGGTTTCCCATGGAGAAAACATCATTGTGGATGATAACATCACCTTCATGAATATCATTCCCATATTGTTCAATGATAACTTTGCAAACAGGTCCCAGCGAAAAAGAAAGTATCGGAAGATTCTCCTTTTGTTCCAGCATTTGCCCTTTTGCATCATACAACCCGGTAACAAAATCCTTAGCTTCGCAGAGAATGGGCGAGCGCGTGGTTTTCGTCAATGAAATGCTCATCTCCTCCGTAATGGATTTGAACGCACGCTGAAAAATGGAAACAAGTATTTTATCAATATTCATTTACTTCCTGAAGTTTTTGTATCAAATGATATCCCTTAGGGAATTTTTCCCTTTCATACACTATAAACGACCCGAAATCATCCACTACACAATCGTAATTTTCACTAACAAAAACAGAAGTGGTAATCTTTTCAATCACACATGGCCCCTTGATTTTTGCTCCGTATATAGGCATATCGCCGTCATATATAGCGACACTTTTCATTTTTCCGGTTTCAGGAATATATACTTCCCTATGTTCTTTTATTGCTGATTTGATAGAAACCGGGTCACTGTATCCGGCATTGAATTTTGGCCTTTCTGTTTTGCCAATCACCCTTAAACGCAGATTGATGAGTTCCATTTCAGTTCCTTCCTCTTTCAGCGAATAACCAAATTGACGGTTATGCTCCTGGTGGAATAATTCAAAAATATGTTCCAGGTTAAAATCCATCACATCATCCCAGCCAGCTTCCAGTTGTACTTCGTGGTATTGTCCTACATATCTCAGATCAAGAATGGGATATAATGAAATCTTTTCTTTGGAGACACCTTCTTCAACAACTAAAGCATGGAGCCCCTGCTCTTTCATTTCATTAAATAGTGAAAGGAATTTCTTCCGGTCAAGATTTTTAAATGAAGTGAAATAAGATCGGATGTAATCGTGCTTCAAATCACCGAGCAACATTCCTGCGGCGCAAAAGATGGATGAAACATTTGGAACCAGGAACATTGGTATCTCAAGCTCTTTACAGATTTCTGAAGAATGTATAGAACCTGCTCCTCCTGCTACGATGAACAAAAATTCCCTTGGGTCATAACCACGTTCTACAGAAATCTCTCGAACACCCTGCGCCATATTGCTGTTGATGATACGGAACATTCCCGCCGCCGTTTCCAGCACCGACAAACCCAGCTTGGACGCCAGTTCATCTTTTATCGCTTTTTCCGCGGTTGCCTTGTTGAGTTGTAATTTTCCTCCGGCAAAAAAATCAGGATTGAGGTAACCAAGTATTAAATCAGCGTCGGTACATGCAGGAATTTCTCCGCCACGCCCATAGCATACCGGGCCGGGCAATGCGCCTGCGCTTTGCGGCCCCATCTGCAAAAGTCCACCTTCATTAATCCAGCCAATACTTCCGCCACCAGCTCCTATAGTTATTATATCAAGTGACGGAAGCGCTATACGGTAACGGTTAATATTTCCTTCAGTACTGGTTACACATTGGTTGTCTATTACTATTGCGGCATCAAAACTGGTACCGCCCATATCAACGGTAATACAATTTTTGTATCCAAGCATCTGCGAATAAAAAGCCCCTGCAGTGGGTGCTGCTGCCGGGCCAGACAAAACAGTAACCGCAGGGTTTTTCTTTACCTGATCCGGAACTACCACGCCGCCATTAGATTGCATAATGAGTAACGTCCCCTTAAAATTGATGCTCTCTAATTTATTTGTCAGATTATCTAAGTACTTAGCCACAATCGGCCCCACAAAGGCGCTTACAGTTGTTGTGCTTACACGCTCATAAAAACGTATGGAAGGAAGCACTTCAAAAGAAGCTGTTACAAAAACCCCTTTCAGATTTTTCCGGAGAAATTTTACGGCTTGCTTCTCATGAGATGAATTCTTATAAGAATTCATAAAACAAACCGCCACTGACTCCACTTTTTCAGCTATTATTTTCTTAATAACGGGAAGTAGTTCCTTCTCATCAAACTTTGTCAGTACTTTTCCTTCCGAGTCTATTCTTTCGTCAACTGTAAAGCGCAAATACCTCGGAGCAAGCGGAGTTACATTTCTGTAGTGGTTGTTAAACTGCTCCTCCCGGATCCCCCTTCGCATTTCCAAAGCATCCCTGAAACCTTTGGTGGTAATGAGCGCTGTTTTTGCCCCCTTCAATGTGAGCAGGGCGTTTGTTGCCACTGTAGTTCCGTGAACAATGGTATCAATAGCAGACACAAACTCCTCAAAGGGCTGGTCAGCCATTTCAGCCACTTCCCGGATACCATTGATGAAACCAATGGAAGAATCCTGTGGTGTAGATAGTGTTTTGTGTACTATTGTTTTCCCTTCCGAAGAGACACAAATCAAATCTGTAAAAGTCCCGCCAATATCTATACCTACATTATACTTCATCTATTTATGAATAAAATTTGCTTTTACTTTTGGCCCGTTGCTTTTAAAATTTTCAAGGCCAATTTTCATATCCTCAGTCAACAGGCATTCGCCAAACATTCTTGATTCCAGGTCAAGCCCATCATCCAGGTTCATCCTTGAACCTTCATAAATGGCTTTTACCAGTATCGAATCAATTTTTTTACTGAGATGCCCTATTTCAAGCTCTTTTGCACCTCCGTTTGATGCAATTGCTGCTTTTGAAATTGTTTTTATTGTTACTTCACCATTAGCAATTTTCCGTGCGAGTTGTATCGCTTCACCCACCAAATCTCCATCTGCTTCTTTGTAAACCAAACCAATTTCAAAGGCTTCTTTCGATGAAACAGTTCTGGCGGTGCGGAGAATTTCCGCAGCTTTATCAACACCTACAATACGGGGTAAACGCTGCGTGCCGCCTGCTCCGGCAATAAACCCAAGATTCACTTCAGGCTGGCAAGCCAATACAGGCAAACCTTTTTTGCAGATACGCGCCGTACATGCCATTGCAAGCTCATTCCCGCCGCCAAATGCAAAGCCATTCATAGCGCACACAACCGGCTTGGAATAATTTTCAATATAATCCAGTACAGCCTGGAATGTATGCGAATTGTTATAGCCCTCTTCCGGTGTTTTTAAAGCCGCCAGCATATTTAAATCCGCCCCGGAAACAAAGGCTTTTGTTCCGAACCCGGTAATAACTGCCGCCTTGATGGAATTATCATCTTTTACCTGCTCCAGTTCATTCTTTATCTGTCCAAGCACTTCAAGGTTGAGCGCATTCAACACTTTTGGACGACGAATTGTGATAAGCAATACATCATCCTGTTTAGCTGCAACAATATCCTTTAATAACCAGCCACCCTCAGCTTTTGCTGTTTCCAAAACTTTTGGAAATGGGAAGGAAGTATGGCTTGCACAGAAACTCTTTACCAAATCATAAACCTTATCAATCCCTAAATCATTCATAAATGCGAAAGGCGGTTTTATCACCAGCGACATTTCGCAAGCCATGTTCAAATCGTTGATGTCAACAATCCCTATATCCAGAATGAAAGTAGCGAGCGCGAAAAATGCCCCTCTGAATTCATTGACTAATTTTTCTTCCTTCTCTGAAGATAGTTCCACTTTTTCTCCGCGTTGGGCAATATTCCAGCCTTCTTTCTTTTGTGTCTTTTCATGCAATGCCAGTGGTGTTTTAAACCATGGCATGAGCAATTTTCCCATTTCATCCAGGCCGTGTGCGGTTATCGGGTTCCCGCCTGTAAGATTTAATGCCGTAAACGGACCAACGCCCAATCCCAATGCTTTTACTGCGGCCGCATCTATTTCCTTTTCACTCCCCCACCCGCGTTCAAAACACAAAATTGCTGTCTGGCAAATGCCTTCAAAAATCGGGTCAATGGCATAGCCGTAAGAGCTACGCACTTGTATCGGCACTTTACCGATTGACTCATAAAAACCAAGCAAAAGCTGGGTGAGCGAAGCCTCAGTATCCTTTCCCGGAACAATTTCTACAACCGGGTTAATCTCTGCCGGAAAGAAATAATGGGCCACTAAACAACGTGATTTATTTTTGATATTCCGGAAAATGACCTCCGGTTGCATATGGGAAGAGTTGGAAAGGTAGATGCAGTTATCATCTGTCATCGCTTCCACCGCCCTGAAGATTTTGTCCTTGATGTTTTCATCTTCGGTAGCGGCTTCCACCACTAACTGCGAGCCACGCACCAGTTCGTAATCCGATGAAAAAATCATAGCGTTTTTCATCTTTTCCGCCAGTTCAGGCTTGAAAGCCCCTGCGTCAACACCCTTCTGGATTTTTTTATGCGCCTTTGCTTTTGCTTTCTCCAATGCCTCCGGAGAAATATCAACAATTATTACACTTACGCCGGATTGTGAAAGTGATTTTGCAAAATGTAAAGCGATGTCCGGACCTATCTGTCCTGCGCCAATAACTGATATTTTTGTTATACTAAGATTTCTATAATTATATGCCATTCTTTTATTCTTTAGACAAAAATATCTTTTATACGGCTGCTAAAAAATGATTAAAATCATACTTTTATAATAGTGTTCATTTTTGTAATTTTCTGATACAAATTACAGTCTGGCGCGAGTAATCTATAGTATAGCTTACGAGTATTGCGGACTAACATTCTAAGCATTTGAGCCAGTTTTCAACCAGTATTATAAATAATGTTCCAACTTATCCCGGTGAAATTAAAATGATAGTAAAGAAACCATCATTATCATTATTTGACTTTTGTCAAATAATTTTAAAAAACAATAATGGACTTTTACATCATCAATTATTTAACCACCTTCTAAAACAAAAATTTATGAAAAAATTATTGCCGGTTGCAATCATTTCGGTAGCAGGTATGTTATTTACCTCCTGCAAAAAAGACTACACTTGTACTTGTACAGAAACAATTACATCCAGTACCATGAATGGCACCACTACAGTAACATTCCCGCTTGGCAAACAAACGAAAAGCAAAGCGACCAGTATGTGTAATGACGAGCAAACTACAGCAAATACTTCTGTTGGAAACTCTGCATCAGATGTTGTTACCTGCCATTTATAAATGGAGCCAGTTATTTGTACAATTAACTCAACTTAAGCAGATAAATATATTAATAT
>CAISOH010000401.1 GCA_903887005.1 uncultured Bacteroidota bacterium
ATTCATATCCTACTCAATAGCACAAGATGCTCAGAGCGACATAAAAATAACAGGGAATTATCGTATAAATACTATTATGCCTTTAGGTAAATTCCGATTGTGGGTTACTTTATCCAATGTTTCTAATTCAGATTACAAAGATATTGTTTACAGAGTAACATATATAGCAGGTGACGGAACTATTGAAGGTAGCAACGATTATGTTTTACACGACTATATTGGCCCCGGCATAACAAAAAAACTAAAAGAAGCATACTTAGATTGCCCAAAAGATTGTAAATCAATAAGTTTATCTATGGTAAACAGTAATAAGTTAAGGTAATTTTTTAAAAGTAAGGTAATTAATTCCGATTAATTCAATTGTATATATTATTATTCACCTAACATTCATATTCATATTTAAGGCTGGTAAATGGTATGGGCAATCAAAAGATAAAAACCGTAAAGATTAATTATACTCTTAATCTAATGTCATTTTATTTGCCGCTACCCTTTTTGTTTGGTCAATAATTTTTGCGTAAATCTGTGTTGTATGTATATCCTTATGACCTAACATTTTTGAAACAGTATAAATTTCAGTTCCTAAAGTTAATAAAGTAGTGGCGTATGTATGCCTGAATGAGTGAAATGTAATCTTTCTCATTATTCCGGCACTATATACCCAATCTTGTAATTTTTGGTTTTGCCATGCGCTATAAATCAATTCAGGAAATACTTTTATAGTAGGTTCTTTTCTTTCGCCTAATAGCTTAACAGCATCTAACGAAATTTGTTGTGTTTCAACCCCTTGTGTTTTCTTTTGGGTAAACCTTATTACATATTCGTCTTTCTCATTACCTTGTATTTCCTGCCATGTCAATTTTTCAATATCACTATAACGTAAACCTGTAAGCCCTGAAAATATTGAAGCATTTTTTAAAAATGGTAATTCACAATCTGTTTTAGCTAATAATTTTAGTTCATCGAAAGTTAAATATTCACGTTTCGTTTCTACCTTTTTTATTGTCTTAATATTTATTCCAAAATCTTTTTCAAGCAAATTATTTTGAGAAGCTAATTTTATGACCTGTTTAAAAATATTGAAATAGCCAACTGCTGTATTATTTGCAAGTTTCTTTTTTGTTATTTCAGAAACTTTTACATTTAGCAAATATTCTTTAAAATTTAAAATAAATAGCTCTGTAATATCCCTCATTAAACAATTACCGTTTGTAAATTTATTTAGGTAATTGTAAACACTTATCCAGCTTGTTTTATCTCCTTTAGCCTTTTCTTTATAATTGTCAGCTAATTGTTTGAAATAGGCAAGAAAATCATTATTTCCTGTTTGAATTTTCAGAAAGCCATAATTATTGTCTTGTATTTCAAGTTGTCTTTTTGCTTTGATATTTTCAGCAAGCTTTTTTGTAGATTTATTGTGTTCTTTCTCTATATCATTTTTGGGTTTATCATACAGATAAATCCCTAAATAAACTTTTCTTGTTAACTTGCCTGTTTCAGGGTGTGGTACTGGTGGGTAAATGTCTAAAAATAGTGTTTGCCTGTCTTTTGAAATTGGCTTTGTTCTTAGTGTAACTTGCATAAAAGTAAATTTTGTCCCTCAATTTTGATTTGTCGCCATAAAGATACAAATAAGGGACAACAAGGGACAAAAAAACTTATTAACAGCACTCGACAACAATTAAAAATAAAATGTAATAATACTTATTTTACAGGCTTTTGTACGTTTTATTGAGTAATGTTAGTGGTTTATTAATTAGGTTTCAAGTTAGATTTGACAACTTTTTAAAAGTTGTCAAATCTCGTTGAGCCCTTTTTATGTGTCCGTAACAGTTACGTAACACTTGTTACGGTGTTACGGATTGTTACGGAGACTCTCTTAAAACAGAATGAAAATTACAAACTATTAGGTTCTAATATTATTGTTAATAAGTTTTTTAAGGGAAACCGAAGTAGTAATAAATATGTTTGTATCTTTATTAAATGCAATCTATTATTAATTGATAAAATTCATAAAATGCAATCATCGATTACTATTTTTTTGACCGCTATAATAGCTGGGTTTGGATGGTTACTAAAAAATGAGATTGAAAAAAAGAAAGAAATTGAAAAACAACTTTCAGAGAA
>CAISOH010000402.1 GCA_903887005.1 uncultured Bacteroidota bacterium
ATGTATGTTTGATTACTAGATCATTACATTTAACTATAAAATAGCATACCATTAATTAATGAATGTTCTCAGCGTATCATTGGTGAAACAAGGTTAGAACTTTGCGAGTCGGTTATGCATATTGAATACAGAACCTTGCTTTTAGAAAGGAAATAATTTTGAAAATACAGCTAAATGCAAAGGTCAAAAGGTTGACCCATGGATAGCCTCCGTAGCAATGGAACTCAACCTGGTCAAAACTGACCAGGCAAGGTATCCGCTCAAAAACAAAGGGTAAAACAAAAAAACATCCGCAAAAGGGTACAATGATCCATTCAATTTATCTAACAACTTATTGATTATGCAATTGTTGCCTCTTAAGGTGCCCGAATGGAGACGCAAAATGCACGAATGGAGACGCAAAATGCCCGAATGGAGACGCAAAATGCCCGATTGGAGACGCAAGCATTGCGTCTCTACAATAGGAATTTATTTCCATGGTATCATCGGTTTTTGAGTGGATACCAGGCAAGTACTTAATTATCTGATAAACATAATTTTTTATATATTTTTAAATAACTATATAAATAATAGCGGCATTATTTATTTAACAATACAAAATATGTATGTGGCTGCGCAACTTAACAGGAGGCCCACATTTATTACCTTTGGAAATAATTTTAGAATAGTTCTTAACTTGAAAATCCGGTGCCATCATCATTTATCAATGCTGCGCCAAGGGTTATTTCGTTTATTGCCAATATTACAATCTCAGGATCACTCCATCCTTTTTTACTTGCCTGAATTACAGGCGGCTCAAAAAGTCCCTTATCTTGCTTCATAATAATATTGTTAAAATAAATCAATAACTCTTCTTTATCAGTTTGCTTATGTAAACTTTGTCAAAGGTACTGACTTTTACGAAATACAATCCCAGTGCCATATTTCGTGGGCTGAACTGTATGGGATCACCAATGTTAGCGGAAATTGTCCTGTTTTCTATTATCCTGCCGGTAATATCAAAGATCTGTATTTCTGCTTCTTTATGTTTAGCAGGTATTTCAACACTGAACGTACCTTCTGTTGGGTTAGGATATACTTTGACTTCATTCCCGGCAACTTCTGATACGCTACCTGCTGAACCGGCAGGACTGGCAGTCTTATGGCCATCATGACGATCATTATCATCTTTGCCTTTATTATCCTTGTCATGTCCATCCTTGTCGTTATCATTGCATGATCCAAGGTTATCACCATGGGCAAGATGGGCTGCTACTGCACTGGTATCAATTGTAATGGTATTCCCTTTATGACAGATACACACTTTCCTGTTCCTGTCATTGTCTTTATACTTATGGTCTTTACCCTGGCTATCCTTACCACTACAATGCTTACCATCATCTCCATAATCATCGTCATAATTACCATCATCATCACACCTAATGTTTTTAACATTAATAGTTTGGGTACTAGTTAATGTGCAGCCATTTGCATCTGTAACAGTAACTGTGTAATTTGTTGTAACTGACGGTGTCGCGCTTAATGTAGAACTTGTGCATATTGCAGGCGACCAGCTATAACGATAGCCTGATTTTCCTCCTGACACTGAAGCACATAATTTTACCGATTGATCACAGTATAACTTATAAATCGTATTTGGCGCCTGTCCAGCTACTGTATATGCAGGACTCACACCTATTGAACCCGTAATTGCAGCAGGTTGCGTAATTGTATAAGAACTTTTAACCGTACAGCCGTGCGCATCGGTAACGGTTACTGAATACGTGCCGGGAGCAAGCCCTGTTAAATTAGCCCCGGTGCTCCCCGTGCTCCATTTATAATTGTAAGGCAATGTTCCCCCGGTTACATTAGTAGTAATACTACCGTTGTTTGCACCATTGCAACTGACGTTTACTGACGAAGCACTTGCAAGGCTCAGCACCACCGGCTGGGTGATGGTATAAGATCCGTTAGCAGTACAACCATGCGCATCAGTAACAGTAACGGTAAAGGGGCCTGCTGATTTGCCGGTTAGCCCTGATGTGGTAGCTCCTGTATTCCATAAGTACGTATATGGGGTAGTTCCACCGCTTACACTCGTTGTTATACTGCCGTTGCTGAGGCCATAGCAGGACACATTAGTTGTGCCTGACGTTACGGATGGCAATGTGTTGATGGTCATGGACATGGTTGCCAGGCAACCTGCCACAGGTGTAAAGGTAATAATTGATGCGCCACCTGCTACACCTGTTACTAATCCGGTAGCGGGATTTATGGAAATATTTGTATTGCTGCAGCTCCATGTGCCGCCTGTTATTGCATCACTCAGCATTGTTGATGAACCGATACAAACAACAGGACTACCTGTAATTACATTACCAGTAACTACTATAGTAAAAGTTTGCTGAACCGGGTTATAGTTATGATGATACAAATCCTCTGCGCCTAATACTATAACATAAGAACCTGCATCAGCATTTGCCGGTGTTCCTGAAAGCACAGCAGTACCATTCCCTGTTGGAGTCAAGGTAAGCCAGGAAGGAAGCGTTCCATCAGAAACAATGTCAACAGTATCTCCATATGGAATATTTGCATCAGTGGCTGATACGCTATAAGTATATGCAACACATCCTGTTGCTGTGGTAACGGGGGTAGAACTGAAAACCGGCAAATCATCTACAATAAGATCATAATGAAGCGTAGAATTAATCGTTGGTATAGCAGATATGTCGGCATCATATGTTAAGTGGTGCTGCCCGAAATCAGAAGAAGCGGGAGTCCAGCTAAAAATGGTTCGCCCCGGATTAGTGCCGGCAGTAGGAATGGCAGGACTGGTAGCTGATCCTGAGGGAAGAGAAGCTGTTGCAACAGAAACATTCGACCCGATAGAACTTTGTGCGGTAATTGTATCATAATGAGGTAGTCCGGCAAGAACAGACCTGATAGTTCTTTCCCCCGGTGTAGGGCTTATATAGACGGGCGCCGGTTCGCTGACCACATTTATAGTTACATAAGAATACGCCTGGATACCATAATTATTTGTTGCGATAAAATTTAAAATAACAGTACTTCCAAGCTGAGGTGATGCAGGTGTCCAGCTAAAATTTGTCACAGATGGATTGCCTGTAGCAGGAAAAGCAGGACTAAAATTGGACGTTGTTATATACGGAGGCATCCCGGATACCGAAAGGTCAACCGTAGTCCCGCTTCCGGGATTTGTGGCCTTGACAGGAAAAGTTATATTTTGCCCGACCAGGATATTATAAACAAAACCATTTAAAGGAGTAACAGAATAATCAAATTGAGGCGGGGCTGAAGTTGACACCATGTTTAGAAGAAAATCAAGCTCGACCTGGTTATTGTCATTGTCGGTAATTGTTACCATTGCATTGTACATCTCTCCGGGTAATTTACCCGTCGTATTAAATGTCATCAGCCCTGTAGCGGCATCTATGGAAAAACCGGAAGGTTCACTTTCTCCGGCAAGGCCCCCGGTAAATGATGGGGCGCCAAAAGTAAAAGTTGTGCCGGCATCAGGATCAGAATAAGGTAAAGAAAAAGTATTGGCGGAAACGCCTGCCGGCATATTAATAATTGCAGGCAATGAAGAAACCGGGCTGCTGCCTGGTGCGTTCGTATTTATGATGGTATAAATATCCCAGTTGGCATTCGCATTATTAGATATGGTTCCTAATTTAGAAAATCCCACATTTTCAATTTTCGTGAGTGTGGATGTTTTGTTTAATGTAACATTTGCAGTTCCCCAACTGTTATCATAGGTGCCTGTAGGGTCAGTAACCGTTGTCATAGTGACAGTTACACTTCCCGTATTCCCACCGGAAATTGTAAATGGTATATATACAGGCGCGGTTCCTAACCTCCACGATACACTTACATTTAACCTGTAAGTAACCGTCGTGGGTGTTTCAGATAATCTTGTGGTTGTAACCAACCCGAACCTGAAGTGGGAAGCGCTTGCCTGGTGAGGTATTATGAGCAAAAAAGCAAAAAATAATAATAGTGCGCTCCCTGCTTTTTTAATTTTTTGTGAAAATGGAATTCTTAAAAAAAGCGTCGTAAACTGGTCTTTCTGACCCACATACATCTGAACCATAATTTTTGGTTTTTTAATGAAAAAATAACTTATTCCACAGCAA
>CAISOH010000403.1 GCA_903887005.1 uncultured Bacteroidota bacterium
CTAAAACTGAATTGTTCAGGCCTATATGTTTGCCTGTACCGCCTGCGCAAAATGCACCGCCGCCGTTTATCACCTGGGCAGATGGAAGAGGAATAACATTTATCGTAACGCTGCCTGACATAGTGCTTGCACAGCTTGCAGGGTCTGTTGCCCGGACTGTATAAACACCGGGCGCTGTCCAGAATCCGAATGTTATCGCACCGCCTGTACTTGGTATGGTGGACACTGGTAATAAAGTGCCTGCTTTCATCAAATCATAGGTAATACCTAAATCTGAATTCGCCATGGTAATTTCAATACCTGTGCCACCTGCGCAGAAGCTTGTGCCGCTGCCAGATACCGCGTAAACGGTTGGTGGAGTGTTTATTGTTATTGTCGCACTGCCACTCATGTTGTTGTTACAAAGGGTTGATACATTTGTTGCAACTACTGTATAAGTACCTGCCAATGTCTGATAACCAAGGTTAAGCGTACCAACGCCTGTACCGGGTACAGGAACACCAATCATGGTGCTTCCCATCATTAACTGATAAGTTACACCTGCGTCAGATCCACTCAAAATAAGATCAACACCTGCACTGCCCGCGCAGTATGCGCCGGTACCAACTGCTGATAAAGTATAAACAGATGGTAACGGATTAATTGACACTGCAGCGCTGCCGGTCATATTACTGGTACAGCCGGTAGCCGCGTCTGTAGCCTGTACCGTATAAGTACCTACCGGGGTAATTGCGCCAAAATCAAGGCCCGATGTTGTACCGGGAATGGTTTTTACCCAACCTATACCTACTTCGTACAAACCGTAATTAATGCCTGTTGAGGAACCGCTCAATCCAATATGTATGCCGGGTAGTGGCGTATAATTACAATATCCGCCGCCGCCTGTCACTGAGAATACTGCAGGTAACAGGTTTACTGTTATCGGCAAAGTAGATGCGCAACCTGTGCCTGGCAATGTATAAGCTATATTAGAAGAACCGGATGCTATACCACTTACTATGCCGCCGGAAACAGTTGCAACCGATGGATTGCTGCTGCTCCATGCCCCGCCTGCTGTCGCGTCGGATAAAGTTGTTGTAAGGCCTACGCAGGCATTGGAAGTACCGGTAATGGCAGCTGGTAATGGATTAACTGTCACAGGAATAGTTGCAAAACAACCGCCTGGCAGTGTATAAGTAATAGTAGGATTGCCTGCAATAGACCCGGTAACTAAACCGGTACCGGAAACAGACGCCTGGAATGAATTACTGCTCTTCCAGGTACCGCCTGCTGTAGCGTCAGCTAAAGTTGTTGTGGAGCCGCCTGCACAAACACTGGCGGTGCCGGTGATGGCTGCGGGCAATGTATTTACCGTTATCGGGAAAACAGAATAACAACCTCCGGCAGGTATTGTATAAGTAATCACCGGGGAACCGGGCGCAATACCGGTAACAAGGCCTGTAGAGGAGTTTGCAGATGCGAAAGCAGAATTGCTGCTCGTCCATACACCGCCTGGTGTACCATTCAGGAAAGTAGAAGATACAGTAGTACATAAATTCGAAACACCTGTTATTGCTCCCGGCGCAAGGAAAACGGTTAACACCTTGGTGGAGTTACAGCCGGATGGCATAGTATAACTAATGGTTACGGTACCGCCCGATATGCCGGTTACAAGACCAGCAGAACTTACAGCTGCAACAGCAGGATTACTGCTGCTCCACGAGCCGCCCGGTGTGGCATCGCTTAAAGTAACCGGAATATTACTACAGAAACTGGCAGTACCACCAGTTATCGGTGCAGGCTGTATATTGAAATTTTCCAAAGTAGATGGAGTAGTTGCCGTGCCACCAAAGCTGCAGGTAACACGCTCCCTGTAATAAAGAGTAGAAGAAATTGTTTGTGTGTACGTAGGGTTGACAGCACCCGCTATATCAGTGAATGTAATATTATCAGGCGATGATTGCCAGTTCTTAATGATGCCTGCCAACCCTGTCGTTGCACCTATACTATAAAAGTTAGAACTATACGGGCCGCAGCCAGTTGTAACCGGTATGTAACTGATACCTGCGCTAGGAGTACCGCTGCAATTGGGGAAACCAATTACAGCTGTATAGTCACGCGCTTCCGCATATTGTACCGTTGTAGTAAAACACGGGACCAGGCTCGGGTAACAAGGGTAATTGGCGTTACAGCTACCGCCGCCATTAAAATTATTTACCACTCTCATCCTGAATGTTCCTGCCGGAGCGGTAATAGGAATATTAATTGGAATATTCCCCATTCCTGCACCTGTAGGACAATCCTTACCGCCAACAGATTCACCGGGATCAAAAGTGCCGTTATTATTAAAATCTATCCAAATCTGGAAACTGAATGCATTCCACGGTACAAGACCGTTGGTGGCCGTATAACTATTGCCTGCTGTTAATGTAACAGACTGTGAAGAAGTATAATCATAATACCAGGTGCCGGGCGCGTTATTGTCATTTATTTTGGTTCCGCCCTCTCCGTTAAGTACGAAAGGATTAGCAGTACTGCCTACAAAAAATCCATATGAAAGACCACCAGGTGAGTTAGCAGATTGAGGCGTAGTACAAGTGGCTGAACCCATACCTCCAGATACAAAAGTCGCTGATGGCATGGTAGAGGTTGACGTGCCGCTGCCAGGGCAGGTAACCTGGCACCTGAACCAGGTTTTTGCAGTAATACCTATAATACTGGTAGTGGGTAATACTCCGCCAATAATATTAGTCCAGGTAATGCTGTCGGTAGAAGATTGCCACTGGTACGTAATACTGCCACCCAGGGAATAACCGGTAAGGTTTAAAGTGATTGGTGTACTTACTCCTGCTGAAGTTGGAACTACAGCTGCAGTACCCGCTGTGGGCAGGGATGAACAAGCGTTTACACCTGTGCCTGAAAGTGGTATATTTAATGGGAATGGCTGGCCGCCTCCGGTAATAACTATATTGCCGGGATATGGCGTAGCAAAACCGGGCATGAATTGTACATAAAGGTTAAGTGGCGCTAAAATGGCAGAAGAATAACCAATGGGCAGCGTGCCTGTGCTGCCTACCCAGGTAATACCATCAAGAGATATCTGGTAACCATATGGACAGGTAGCAGAAAGCGTTGACGCAAAACCTGTAAGGCGTATCCCGGTGATAACAGCAAACTGTGGTATAGATTTTGTGCCTGCAGTTTGCACGGGGAAAGTAATAGAAGCCGGAACGGCTGTCAGCATAGGATAAAGGGGTGTAATGGATACATACCCGCTTCCTACAGTAGTGTAATAACCCTGAGTATGTGTAACAGCGGTTATATAAAGTGGATCTGAATAAGAAGACCCGCCGCCGCCGCCGCCATAATAATAAGCGCCGCCGCCGCCATACCAGCCGGCGCCGCCGCCACCTGCATAATAATAACCGGTATAAGCAACACCTCCATTACCAAAAGCGCCAGGGCCACCGCCCCAGCAGGTTCCTGCTGCGCCACCTGCTGTTTGAGTACCGCCAGAGCCTGTATAACATGCATTAATACTGTTACACATTAACCCGCCACCGCCTGTGAGGCCGCCGCCGGGACCACCGTAATCAGTGGAACAATCCCGGCCGCCGCCGCCGCCGCCGCCTGCTACTACCGTACGGTATGTGCTGACATTTGAATAAGGTGAGATGCGCACTTCACTGCAGCCACCGCCGCCACTGCCATAATAATAACCATAGCCGCCCGTATATCCGCTGCCATTACCGCCTCCGGAATTTGTAGTACAGCACGAAATTGTTCCGGGGGATGTACCTACATAAATCCCAAGGACCTGTCCGGGAGTTACTGTCATATTGCCTTGTACACGGCCTCCGTTGCCGCCAATGGCATAACCACTATAAGTTGTACCACCTTTAGCGCCGACCGCATCAATTGCAATACTCGTGATACCCGTAGGCACCGTATAGTACTGTATTGATGTGCTGTAACTATAGGTAGTAGTCTGAGCGAAAGTGCTCACATTGCATCCTAATAAAGAGGCTGCCAGGATTACCAGGTTTGAAAAGTAAAATCGTTTCATACGGTACTTCTTTTGAGGGTAAAAATTATTAAAAAGTTAAGATCCACAACAATATTAACAGAAATATAAAAAGGTCTTTTACCAATATTCGTTACGCAAACTAATAATTTATTAAATACAAAACAAAAAAATCCTACAAAATTTTTAACTTTTTTTTCCCACAACACAATTTCTTCTATTTTTCAACAGAGATTTTGTAACTTAATATTTTATACGTGATAATTAATTGACAATCAGTGATTTAAATCTAATTATCAGGAGCAGATTAGATAAAAATATTAAAATAAGTAATTGAAATTCAATATTTTACCTGAATTGAAAATAACTAATTGCACTATTTGAATTCAATTGAATGGAATGCTCAATATAAAAAAAGAGTGGCTACGATTTGATCGTAGCCACTCTTTTGCATTTACACTTCCCTTTCTTTTAGAAAGAAAGTGTGGTAAGATTTCTATTGCTCAAGTACAAAATGGAATACATCAGTTCCTGCTGCAGAACGAACATTCAACAGATACATACCGTTAGCTAATGTATTGCTCAGTTGTACCTGTTGATTGATGGTTCCGTTATGCGCCATTACTCTATTTGTATAAACAACCTGGCCTATCATATTCGTTATCTCCAGAGATACTTCTTCATCCATTGTAGTTCCCAATGAACCCTTCACAGTAAATGTACCCTTGTTTGGATTTGGTACTACTCTTACATCTCCGGATTTGCCAATCTGCCCAACACCTGTATTGTCCCTGACTGTAATAAGCGTTGACTGCGTAGATGACAATCCGCCGCATACTCCATGGCTGGTAACCACACATTTAACCACTTCCTGGTTATTGTAGTAGTTGTAGGTAAAGGTTGGATTTGTTTGTCCTGCCATAAGATTACCATGTACATACCACTGATAAGTAAATGATCCCGCATTTGAAACAATGGCCTTCAGCGTAACCGCATCACCCTTGTTTACACTGGTGCTGGTTATCTCGCTAATCATAAAGACCGGCAATACTGGCTCATTGATTGCTACCGGTATATTGTTGCTTAATACGTAATCAGCAGTACGGCAGGTATAGGAGCTATACAACTGGCAGAATACAACTATACTATCCGCAGGTGTTACAGAATAAGAGGAGCCTGTACCTACAGGAACGCCATTCTGTATCCAGGAATAAACAGGTGCAGTGCCGCCATAAACAGATGTTACATTGAAGGTAACATTTGTGCCCGGGCATACAAATGTGCCTGGAGTAGCTGTAACTGTAGCCGCCGGTAATTGGCTTGGATTAACTGTAATTGCAGGGAAAGTATTGCTCACCTTGGCAGGCAATGGGCAATCAGCATTGCTCGTCATTGTTACTGACAGTATATCTCCATTTGCAGGAACATACATCAATGATGACCCGCTGCCTGCTGTTATCCCGTTAACTTTCCACAGAAAAGCTGGTGCAGTACCACCATTGGTAACTGCCAGCGTATAGGTATTTGAAACTCCTGAACATACAGTACCGGCGCCATTAATCGCAACATCCGGAGTGTTTGACGGACGGATAGTAACCGTTGCGCTGCCAGCCATATTGCTCTTACATCCGGTTGTCGGATTTGTAGCAATTACATTATATGTTCCCGCACCGGTATGTGCACCAAGGTAGATGGAAAGCCCTGTACCTGCCCAGAATGAACCATCCGGTACACCTCCGATAAATACCTCGTACTTAGTACCGATATCAGAACCTCCAAGGTTGATTGCAACACCTGCGTCTGTTGAACAACGGCTGCCGCCGCCGCCAACTGTATAAACAGACGGTGCAGGGGTAACATTGAGCACTGCACTTGAAAACATAAGATTCGTACAGCTTGTAACCGGATCCATTGCCACCACTGTATAAGTTCCGGCAACAGCCTTCAGGCCAAAATCAAGCCCGCCTGTACCGCCCGGTAATGCAGCGCCAACCATTCCGCCGCCATTAAATAACTGGTAATTAATCCCCGCATCAGAACCGCTCAGCATAACATGTCTGCCGGTATCGCCTGCACAGAAATTCGCACTGCCTGTTACCGTATAGGTACCCGGTAATGGATTCGCAGTTACGGTCAGTGTGCTGCCTGTATTGGTACACCCTGTTTTTGAATCAGTTGCTTTTATGGAATAAGAACCTGCAGGGAATACTCCGAAATTAAGATGTGAACCTGTACCGCCTAACACACCTACTGATGTAGCGCCGTTGAGCAAG
>CAISOH010000404.1 GCA_903887005.1 uncultured Bacteroidota bacterium
CGGTAAAACAAATACTCGTTTTGTACATCGCCTTGTGGCACTGGCGTATATTCCTAATCCCGATGGATTGCCGCAGGTCAACCATTTATCAGGAAACAAACAGGACAATACAGTAGAGAATTTAGCATGGACGGATGCATCAGGAAATGCGCTTCATGCATATCAGATGGGACTGAATAAGAATTGTGGCTGCAATCATAACTTTGCAGTTGCAGTAATAGACACTATAACAGGAGAAATTTACTGCACCGAAAAAGCATTTTGCGACAAGTACGGAATAAATTATAATTCTGGTCGCAATGCGTTAAACGGTTTGCAATCGTTCCCTAAATCAATTGACTTATCGGGACACGCATTTGAGAAATATTCCAGCTAAAGAATAGCAAAAGAGCAGGGAGAAGTAATAAATCTCTCCCTGCTTTGCTTTCAAACGGTGGTTTATTTATCAAAAACAGCCGCTATTACCTTCGCATTTGCAGCATCAATGATTTCAAGGTCGTAATCATCAAGATAGATTGAAGTAACAGAATTTCCATAACTGTGCCCAAGTGCTTCTGCAATGATGTCTTTACTGTATCCTAATCCTTTACAGATATTTGCATGGCTGTATCTGGCATAGTAAGTAGTAATATTCTGCTTAATTTTACATGCTTCTGCTATCCTAAACAGATACTCATTGGTTGTTTTTATAGCCTGTAATGCCTTCTTCTTGACCGTTAAAGGGCTATCTCCTTTACATAATATTGGTAACAAATAATCTAGGTCGCTATCAGGCTTAAAATAATGGTTTAATATCTCAAGAGCTTTAGGCTGCATATAAATACTATAAATCTTTTTTGTCTTACTTCTAGAAAAGATTAATCTGTTATTCTGTAGGCTTGCGGGAGTTAATTTAAAGAGGTCAGTAAAATTTGTACCTATTAAACAAAAGGAAAGCAAAAAGTAATTTCTGCTGTTCCACATGGTAGTGTTTGGCTCAATTTCTAACTGTATTATCTTTTTCATTTCTTCAATGGTTAAGGCTCTGGAAATGGTCTTTGTGGTCTTTATTTTATACTTAGTGAACGGATAGTATTTTAGTTCCACCACTTCCGCTTTCAATGCTTTATTATAGATAGCTCTGATTTCCCGCATATATGATGCAATCGCGTTCATTGTCATCCCGTCTGCCAACATAGAATTTGTAAAACTATCAAGTAACTTGTAGTCTATTTGTTCAAATCTTAACCCGTTTCTACCAGTAAAAGTAATCAGCTTATTTGTTGCTGTCCTGTAAGTGATTGCATTGCCAACTCTTCCTGCTTTGATAAGGCTTTCTATCTCTTGGTCAGCAAATGATTTAAATGTAATATTCTTATCATTACTTCCAGTACCCGCCAAATCTTCTACGCTATATACTTTCTCGGTGGTTTCAAATCTTAGGGCTTTTTCCTGTATTTCATTAAGCGTTTGATTAATTTTTACTGTAATAAGTTTAGAATTGGGGTGGGAAGCTTTTACTTTTTGAGTTTCTTCATTCCAATCTTTTGTATGTAGGGTAATGTTTAAAGGTACTTCTTTGTGCTTTCTGTTAAAAGTAATTCTAACCTTTAGCGGATAGATACCTGTTTCTTTTAGCCTTCTTTGGTCTAGAAACAGTTTGTAAGTGATTGCCATTGCTTTAAGATTTGCGCAAGGCACTTGTAAAAGTGTTCAAACAATGTTCAAACAATGGGGTAAAAATGACCTGATTTTAAGGCTGTTCATTCAAACAGCAGTAAATGAGAAAGTCCCCATAATTACCTGATAAACAGATTACTATGAGGACTTTTTAACGCTCTCCCTTCTGGACTTGAACCAGAGACCCTCTGATTAACAGTCAGATGCTCTAACCAACTGAGCTAAGGAAGAATTTGTTAGTTTGGGAGTGCAAAAATAAGCAGTTTATTGGTACAGAAAAATTTTTTTTGCTGTGGCAAACAATATTTATTGTTTGCAAGCAATGCGCAAAATTATTTCTACTTTAATTTATCTTAATAAAGTAACATCGCCTTTCAGGGAACTTTCCTTTCCAAACCGGTCTGTAAAGATTATTTCCCAATAGTAAACGCCCATATCCGCCTGTTTGTTATTAAAAGTGCCGTCCCATCCGGTTTCAAATGAATTGTCGCTGTAAACCATTTGCCCCCACCGGTTGAATATCCTGAAATACTTAATGCTCCGGTAGCCTACAGCTAAAGGCCGGAAAACATCATTCAGCCCATCGCCATTAGGGGTAAAGGCGGTGGGCATAAAAAACGCTGCCTGGTTAACAACGTCCACCTGTATGGTGTCGTTTCCTGAGCAACCGAATGGGCTGTTTATATGCACGTTGTAAATAAAACGCCCCGTATCGGGATAATACCCGGTGGGATTTGGAGTCGTAGGTTCATCCAGGTTTGTATTGGGCTTCCATAAATACTGGCTGCCTCCTGTGGCATTGAAATGTATTATTTCTCCTTTCACAATGGTGGTATCATTTCCTGCAAAAGGCTTAAAATTTTCTATTGTCACCTGCCTTGATGCGGTATCAATACAATTCTTTATGTTTTTTGAGACAAGAATTACCCTATAAAGCCCGCCATATGAATAGGAATGGGTGGGGTTTTGTATAAAAGAGTTATCCCCATCCCCAAAATCCCATTTCCAGTAAGAAACAGGTTTTATAGTAGAGGCGGAAAGGTCGTTAAAGAATACAGGCGCTCCAATGCAATGCTTTCCGCTATCTGTGAAAGCGGCAGAGAATGTAGGATATATTTTCACTAACCTTGTAATGCTGTCACTACAGGTGGTACCGGGATTAACTATTAGTTTTACCGGAAATGTGCCTGTGTCGGGATAGGTAAACGTGGGCTCAAAAGAACCGGATACATCGGTTGAAATTCCGGGAACGCCAAAATCCCAATGCCATGTATTACCACCGTGGCTGCAATTCACAAAATGAACATTATAATTCAAACAATTTACTATATATGTATTTAAATCTGTAGAATATTGCTGCATACACGCAACCACGGCTCTTGTACAATCCGTGACTACAAACTGGAACTCTCTTTTTATGGTATTGATTAGTTCGCCATTTCGCCATTCAAAGCAGCAGACGGTTACGAGATACCGCCCTTTCTGATTAGGGGTCCCGGTTATTTCACCGGTAACCGGGTTTATCTGTATTGGAGGGTATCCGGAAATGGGGTTTGAATAATAATAAGGATATTTCCATTGTACCGTATCTTTATCATAAGGTGGTGGATCGGGTAAATCAGAATAGGGATTAGAATTGCCTGACCCTATAAGTGCATTACAAAATCCGTAACTAAGGGAGTCGCCATCGGCATCCGTAGCGCTGTTGTCGTAATGCAACGGATTATTGAGGCATATTATCTGCGGAGGATAGTTTTTAAATACAGCGCTGTTATTAGTAACCGGATACGGAGGTATGGTGCAGAAATAAGTAGAGCCTGTATTGCCGGGGTCCATAATATTCGCGATACTGTTGTTTCTGCAGCACTTCTGGTAGGCGACAATATATCCTGCTGAGTTTGGCGGTAAAACGTAAGTTATTTCAAATGTTTTTTTTAACAGGCATAATTGCGGAGGATTGGTTACACAGGCATTATTGAAATTTGACGGTACAGAATCAGATATAGTATAATGAACAGTGGTATCAATAAATGGAAGGTTTGTACCCTGGTCGAAAACGGTAATGAAGGCAGGATCGTCCCCGGCAATCACCCCCAACTTTATATCTGCAACCAGGCAATCTTCATAAATAGTAAGGCTTATCTTATACCTGTAACCACCTGCTTCTGCGCCTAAAAAACGATAAGTAACTTCGCCGCCTACAATATGTGAAGCGATAGCAGGATAATAAAAATGCAATAATACCAGGATGAAAAATATACGGATAAAGGGTTTGATATTATATTGCGTTTTCATGTAGATCTATAATTAATAAATCGCAACAAATCCCTGTCCGAACTGCTTTACAGGGTGGACATAAATATGTTTGTATGATAAAGTTAGAATAAATAAATAGAATATTGGTAATATCAGAAAAATAAAAAGAATTATTTTTTACATGGATATGCTACACTTCGAAAAAGTCAAGACCGCAAGGTTCGGAATGCGAAGTCACTATTATCAGTTGTGAACTATCATTTACCCTTTTACTATATAGTTCCGGTTACAAGCCACACAAAAAAGCCATGGTGTCAATACCATCGGCATATTCACTTAAAGCGGGTTTTTGTGAATCGCCAAAGGGGATAAAGCCCTTACCTATTACAGCCTGTATATCTTCACTGTTTAACAGTTGTTCTGTAAGTCGTTCTTTGTTGTCGTAATAGGTATAGTGCAATACGCTGACAGCCGAAAACGGCATTGCATTTTCCACCATCAGTAATGACTCATTGCTCATATAGGGTACCCGGTTAAGCAGGTAAATGGCGAGGTGATAGTCGTAATTGTTCTTGTATTTATTGAGGTCGGCATATTCGTTATGTTTATTAAATATCGTTAATAAACGTTCGAAATTATAGCCCTGCGGCACGCATACCTGCGTCACATTTCTGCAGCCAAGACCATAATACAGATACACGTCGTCGGCCAGCAGCGCCAGTTCTTCATCAGTTTCAGTTCCATCAAGGATGGCTACTGATGTGCGGTTTTTGCGTATAATGTGCGGGTATTTACCAAAATACTGTTCAAAATACCGTGCAGTGTTATTGCTGCCCGTGGCAATGTAAGCGTAACAGTTATTGAGCCTTTCGGCTATTGTTACCTGGTCTGAGACCTCTGGCGCCCATTCCTCTAATTTTAAAAGAATATGTTTCATTAATACATCATCCTTTGAAGATAATTTCAGTAGCAAACGGTGGCCGCTGATAAATCCGCAAACGAAGTCATGGAAACCTACCAGGGGGATATTCCCGGCCATTATTATTCCCACAGTTTTTAATTGTTTGGGTAAATTATAATTAGCTATCCATTGCAGTAATTTATCTTTTTGCAGAAATTCGTTTACGATATTATCTATCGCCAAAGCGACATGAGTGGGGGTAAACCAGGCATTTGCCTGCACGGCCCTGTCCTGGGCGCTCATCCATTCCAGCTCATTGCTCTCCATATAGTTACCGAGTTTGCAGAGCAGGTCAATTCGTTGTTCTAATGATAAGAAGTAAGACATAATTGTTAAGTTAACGGAAAAATTTCCCAAATTTTCAAAATCTAATTGGTATTTGATGCGAAGTTGTAACTTTGCGGCCACAAAAACTAAATAAATAAAGACAGCTTATGGCTATTAAGATCACTGATGAATGTATCAATTGCGGTGCCTGTGAACCTGAATGTCCTAATAATGCGATATATGAGGGTGGGGTAGAATGGGCTATGGCCGATGGTACTTCTGTAAAAGGTTCATATACACTGATGGACGGTTCGGTTACAGAAGCTGACGCATTACATGCCCCAAATTCGGTTGATATTTATTATATTACTCCCAATAAGTGCACAGAATGCCAGGGATTTCATGATGAACCTCAATGCGCGGCAGTTTGCCCGGTTGACTGTTGTGTCCCAGACGAGATGTACCAGGAAACAGTAGAAGAATTGCTCTCGAAAAAAGAGAAAATGCATCTTGCCTGATAGGGTATCAGGTTAAAGGGTTAAAAAGGTAAATGGTTAACGGGTTACAGCACTCATTTTTTATCATTGGGCGCTGTAACTTTTTTCCATCCGTTATCATCTGCTTTTAATCCGGCATCTTCAATTATCTTGCCGAGATGCAATAAAAACGACGGGCCATTTTTTGCGTTTACAATACTCTTTGTTTTATTTTGATATTTAATTGTGAGGTTCAAGCCTGGTAAATCAGGAACGTACCGGTACGTATCCTTACAGGTGTCCACCTGGTAGGAATTTATTTCGTTGAGAATTTCCATAGCCTTTGCTTTGCCGATTTTTTTCCTGTACGTGCCAATGCTGTCAGTGGTAAAACGGATAGCCGTATAAGTTGCAATTCCATCTTTATTTATTTCTACCATATAAGTAGGGCAACGCCCATAACATCCAGTACGATTTAATTCGACAGATATTATTTCATTGCCGGATTGCTTTTTTTTGTGTTTATTGTTTCTGGCAATGGAAGTGAATCCAATTAAAACCGATAAAATGACCAATGTGATTTTCTTCATTTTTTATATTTTGCACTTTCAAAGATACGCTGTACCTCAATATCATCCTGAACTATAAGAATAAATATGCAGCCAAAGGACGAACACGAAGAATTATTTTACCAGTTAGCCCTCACCTTCGTGCCGGGCATTGGCGCCAGAATAGGCCGGGCGCTGTTAGAACGTTTTGGTGACGCTGTTTCTATTTTTAAAACTCCTTTAAAGGAACTAAAACACGTTGAAGGGATCGGAGAGATAAAAGTAAAGGGATTTAAGGACGATGAAGTAATGAAAAGGGCGGAAAAGGAACTGGGGTTCGTGCTGAAAAATGACATACAGGCGCTTTACAGCAATCACAATTATCCGGCACGCCTCAGTAACTGCAGCGATGCGCCCATCCTGCTTTTTTATAAAGGTAATGCTGATCTGAATGCGGCTAAAACTGTAGCTATAGTAGGAACAAGGAAAAATACGGATTATGGCCACAAACTCTGTGAAGAACTGGTGGAAGGCTTACAGTCTTTGGACAATATACTCATATTTAGCGGGCTGGCATTGGGTATTGACGCCATAGCGCATAAAAAGTGTGTGCAGCTTGGCATACCTACAGTAGGCGTTTTAGGGCATGGGCTCGACAGGATATATCCCTATATTCATAAGGGACTTGGAGACCAGATGATGGAGAACGGTGGATTGCTTGCAGAATTTCCATCGGAGACACTGCCAGACCGTAATAACTTTCCGATGCGCAACCGTATACTGACACTAACAATGTATGTTTGCTGACTGGGAGCGGGTTTCAGCTAATCAGCACTATTTGATGTTTGACGTATAAAGTATGTTTTTGAGCAAATATTAGATACCGTTATTATATCCGCAATTAACGTTCTATCTTGCAACATTGTTGCGATAAACTTGGGGCAATTCCTGTTTTCATTCATTGTTGGTTGTTTTTTTCTTGTTGGTTAGTTCTTTTAGCAGTCCCGCTGGGCGGGCATTTTAAAGAAAGTGGGGATAAACTTTGCATAATTTATCCCCTAGTAACCAACAATCTTTCTTACTGTATATATTCCAAAAAAGCCTTTTTGTTTTTAATTATCGTAAAATTTCTTGGTGTGCTTGACGGTGTAAGCCATACAGTCGAGCCAAGACATTTAAGAAAATCCAAAAGAATTTATTGACGGCTAGTAAGTATTAAAGGCAGGAACAACTAATAATTAATTACTAGAAAATTTAGCATATATATAAATCAAATGTACCCGCTTTTTGATTTTGTTGTACAACCAGTATTTGTTTCGGTTGAAATATTAAAGAATTTAGACGCAAATTTTCCATGTATGATAAAGCCTAAGTTCAAGTACCAAATGCAACACGCTTAGTCAATTTACGTCCGGGGGTACC